>JASHTD010000354.1 GCA_030040725.1 Candidatus Sulfotelmatobacter sp.
CTCTCGAAGGCGGGGGCGGGGATGGAGAGCATCGACTGCGTCGCCATCACGTCGACTCCATTTCGCGGATGGATGAGACGCTCGGCCGCAGGGGCAAGAATCTCTTCCCTTGACCCCGTTGCCGGAGGCCATGTCCAGGTGAGTGAGATCGGCCGATTGGCGCGTGAGCTCGGCTATCTGCGTGTTTTGCGGCATAAGACAGGCGCCCGCAAAGTCATCAGAGAAGTTGAGCACCATTCCAGCCATGCGGCGAGCGCATTTTTCCTTTCTCCATTTGATCGCGCTCTCGTCATTACCATGGATGAGGATGGCGACGGCAAATCGGGAATGATTGCGATCGGCGAAGGCACGCGCCTTCGCAAGTTGCGCGATATTCGCTATCCGCACTCGCTGGGCTGGCTTTATTCCACAGTCACCGAGTTTCTTGGCTTCGCGCCTCATGCCGAAGAGCACAAGACACAGTGGTTAAGCCTCGGAGGGAAGCCGGATTATCGAAGTGTGTTCGAAGGCATGCTGCGCCGCTCGAAGGATGGGGCGTTACACCTCGATCACAGCTATCTGGAACACGGAGTTGGCGACCGATGCGTCCTTTCTTCAAAGTTTTGGAAAGACACCGGATTGCCGCGAAGCGCAGCGGAACTGACTGAGGAGCAACGCTCCGCACTGGCATCTTCGGTGCAGCAGGTTTGTGCGGAAAAGATCTCAGAAATTGTTTCGTCTTTACGGCGGCAACACGATATTCACGATGTGTGCCTGGGCGGCGGACTGTTTAACAACAGTCTGCTGGTTGCCACCTTGGAGCAGAAGCTAGGGCTCGATCACGTGTTCGTTCCGCCGGCGCCGGGTAACTCCGGCACATCCCTGGGCGCCGCTTTATACGTTCAACATCATGAGCGAAAGCTGCCTCGAAAAATGTACCGGTCGGCTCCGTATTGGGGACCGTGTTACTCTCGCCACGAAATCAAGGATGTGCTCGACAACTGCAAGGCGCGATTTTCGTTTCAATTGATGCGTGACCGGCAGTTGGATCAAGCCGTTCAGCTGCTGCTGAACGGAAAGATCATCGGATGGTTTCAGGCTGCGGCCGAGTTCGGCCCGCGCGCGCTGGGAAATCGGAGCGTGCTGGCTTCGCCATGGGCGCCTTACGTCAAAGAGAATTTGAATGACTTCATCAAGCACCGCGAGTGGTTTCGTCCTTTCGCCGTGTCGGTGCCGATCGAAGATGCCCCGCGCTATTTCGAGTGCTCCAACTTATGCGAGAACATGAATTCGCTCGGGGTGGTTCGTGCCGGTGTGGAAGGATTACCGGAGGGCTTGGTATTACCCGGTGGATTGGTGCGGCTGCATACCGTGAGCAAAGAAAACAATCCAGCTCTCTGGGATCTTTTGCGCCGGTTCGGAGCACAGGCTCCGGCGCCCATGTTGATCAACACCTCCTTCAATCTCTTCGGCGAGCCACTCGTGGTTAGCCCGCTCGATGCCATCCGCAGCTATGCGTGCTCGGGAATAGACGCGCTGTTGATGGACAATTTTCTGATGACCAAGGCTCCGATCTCCTCGCTGCCCGTGACGAAGGAAGTGGGCGAGAGCACCGCGACTCTCTCAGGTATGAGCATGCGCAACTTAGCTTCCTAGAGGTATTTGCTCGCAATTGGGGCGTGGCGGTTTTATACATCCGCCACGCCTTTTGTGTTTTTGCAGAGATTTGCGTCGCGCAATGCGCCACGCGGATGAATGTCGGATGGAAGCGAGATAAGATAAAAGAATCATTATGCAAAGGCTTTTACCCCTTGTCTTATTTGGTTTGCTACTGACGCCGGGATCATCTTTCGCGGATTCGCACGCATCCTCCGCTTCGGTCGTCTCCGCTGCTCCCATCCAGCCAACTTTTTTCGGGATGCACATCAATCGCCTCTCCACGCCCTGGCCCAACGTTCCATTCGGCAGCCTGCGCATGTTGGGCAACCTCACGACGTGGTTTCATCTTGAGGGAGACTCGCGCAATCGCTACGACTGGCGCAGGCTCGATGCCTGGCTGGACAAGGCCCACGAGCATAAGGTCGACGTTATGTACACTTTCAGCCGGACTCCAGCTTGGGCGGCTCGCAACGCTCACTCGACCTGCGGACCGAGCCGTGATGAGGCCGACTGCTCTCCACCCGCCGATCTGAATGTTTCCGCTCCTTGCCAGGGGCCGCTCCGTGGCACAACGACCACCGATTGCTACTTCAAAGAGTTTGTCACCAGCATGCTGGATCACGTGTGCAGCGGGAAGTCTCCCAATAAGAGTTGCCGAATCGTCGCGTTTTCCTGCTGGAATGAGCCCAATCTCGATGGTTTCTGGATCGGCACTTACGCTGAGAGCGCGAAAATGTGCTCCGACATGGTGCAGATCGTAAAGGCGCAGTGCAAAGATTGCGTGACGCTCACCCCGGATATTTCAGCGGCCACAACTGGTGACACCAAAGACAACGGTGACAGCCGCTCCTACGACGAGTGGTTCAAGAACTTTCTGATTGCGTACCGGCAATACGGAAATTATCCCGATGCTACCGCCATTCATCTCTACGCCGCCCGGACGCACGGAATCGTGCCTGCGCCATTTCCCGAGACTTTTGCCGGCAGCGGTTGTCCGCACGAAACTCGCTCGGATGTTTGCCCCGACACCGTGTCGGGAAAAATCAATACGTTTCGTACGTTGATGCAGAACGGCATGCCCGGAAAGCCGGTCTGGACGACCGAAGGCGGTTGGGGCACCAACGGCGAAATGCCCGATCCCGATACGCAGGCAGCGTACATCGCGCGATGGCTGATCCTGCAGGCCTCTGCCGGCGTGCAACGCGCTTACTGGTATATGTGGGACATGGGAAGCGATCCGCAGGCGTGGGGCGGCCTGTGGGATGCGGAGAAGGGAACCTACAAAGCGGGCATCGCCTACGGGCAGGTTTACTGGTGGCTAGTGGGGGCGACATTTACGACGCCCTGCGCGAGCGAGAATGAGATCTGGACCTGCGATCTCTCAGTGCCTGGCGGAGGGCAGAGAAGGATCGTGTGGAATGCCGCGCATTCCTACGACTCGAGGTTTAGCGTGAGATATCGTGTGGGCGCGCCATTCACACGGGTGCGCGATTTAGATGGGCACGAACAACCGATCGCCGATGGGCAGGTCATAATTGGCACAAAGCCTGTTTTGCTGGAAACCAGCGTGTCCGGCAAATGATTCAGCACATCGCGCGAAAAAATGGCGGCAGTTCCGGTTGCCGGAACCGCCGCCTTGGCAAAGAAAAAATCTGCTTGGTCAGTTCAAATCCTAAAAATCGGTCGCGGGATTGAAGGGCGCGGTTACAAATGTCGCCTCCACCGTTGGACCAGGAATAACCGGATTCGTTCGCCCCGCAAGGTTCGGGTCGAACACAACAAAGCCAACGCCCGGCGATTCATTTAAGGTGTAATCGTCGTCCGGGTAAGCGGGACTTACAAAGCCCGGGTTTTGCACCACGCTCCCTTTATCTTCTCCCGTGCCGCTCTGCCAGGCGGTAAAGCTGGCGAAGGTTTGCCCCGAACCGTACTGCCCCGAAGAGTTCGTCGTATAAAAAATGTTCGCAGGGGGCGTGCACTGTGTCCCGGTGATGTAGCAATACATATTATTTGCGTACATCTGCACTTCGGGACAACCTGTGCCGCTGCAGACGACATAGCCGTTCTGCACTTTGCCGCGATCGAAGTAAACCAGGTTGTTGGTGAAGTTGAACTGCAGCACTCCTTTCACTGGAGGAGCACAGCCTTCCTGCTTGGCCCCCGACCGGCCGTAGGCGAAGATGTTGTTCACAATGTTGTCGGCTGTGCCAGGGGTCTGTGGACCGCAAGTCTCGGCCGCGAGCGCAGAAGAAGTCCGGTAGACCAGATTGTTTTCGACGAGCGTGTTCGAGGTATTGTTGTCGAGATAGATGCCCTGCCCGCCGTAGCCGTCACTATCGAGAGCCGAGGCGTCGCTGGCGTCATGCACTTTGTTGTTCAGCGCCTGGTTTCCCGTAGCCGCGGCGTCCGTGTTGAAGTACACTCCGCCGAAATCGTTAAGGATGCCTTGTCCGAGATTGTAAATGTGGTTGAATGACACCGTGTTGTTGTAGGCACCATGCGAGCTCTGGCCGCCGGGCGGGCAGGCTAAAGCACAAATGTGGATGCCGCCGTGGTAGCTGTCGTAGACATCGTTGTGCGTATACAAGTTATCGTGGCCATCGCCCTGGAAGATGGCTTCTACGCTGGGGATATTGCGGCCGACGCCGGACACAACGTTGTTTTCGATGGTCCCGAATTGCGCCACGTTGGCATCTGTGTCGCTGTATTGAGCGAGCAAACCGTAACGAATTCCGGTGGCGCCAATGTCGTAGAAAGCCGAATTCTCGATCGTGTTATATGCGGTGGTGGACGAGGTGCTGGTTGTATAGAGTTCCAGTCCGCCGCCGGAGGTCTGGGTCACTGTTACACCATTGAAAGTCACATTGGAGCAGTTATAGCAACCCACCGCGGCAGGAACTGCTTGGTCACCGGTTGTGGAAGGATAGCCGATCGAAGGAACGGTCCAGTCATCGTGCTCAAAGGTTATGCCTTCAAATGTGACGTACTGCAGGCCCGTGGCGACCAGCACCTGCGGGGCCTGCGGAATAATCACTGTATCCGTCGGCGGGTTTTCTCCAGCATTCGGAATATAGCTGAGGGTCCAGGGTGTTTTTGAGCGGTTCAGGAACCATTGTCCCGGTTGATTGAAATCGTTCTTCACGTTCTCAATCATGTAACGATGGCCGGGCGTGAAGCCGTGGTAAAAATCCTCCTGATAGGTTGGCCCGGTGAGATAAATAATGTTGTTGGCAGTGTCTATCGACTTGATCAGAAGTTTCGACGCATCCCATTTCTCGAAAATGTAAAGAGCGATGTCACCTTGCGGGTAAGGCGAGTTCAAGTTTTGCCAGGTGTCGCTGATCGGATCGGTAGAGGTGTAGACGAATCGGTCGAAACATTCCCAACCCAGCCCGGCCATATAAACGGTGCAATTGGGATCCGGCGCAGGACCGGAGGCGGATCCAGGCAGGTACACGGTCGCCGACACGCGATAATAGGTTCCCAGCGAGCCGCCCAATCGCGGACGCAATCTGCGCTGGCCGTTATAAAAGAGCTGTTCGAAATATTGCGTGCTGGTGGGCAGGGTCGCGGTCCATTCGTTTCCGCTCTTAACCCAGTTGGTTATCCGCATCCCTCCACTGATGACCGGCACTTCGTCGGGATAATTAACCCAGTTCACCTGCAGGGTTGAAATTCCTGAATCGGCGGTGCCGAAGCTCAAGGCTTGCGAAACGTAGTAGGTTCCCGCGCGGACAAGCACGCGTATCGGTTTAGTGCGTCCGTGGGGATTCTGCAGAATTCCTTGCACGGCAGTTTGTGCCCGCCCGATCGTGGCGAATGGGCCATCGGTGTTATTTGAATTCGGGGCAGCCAGGGTTCCGCTCCAACTGTCATTGCCATCCGTGGCTACATAAAAATCGGCAGTGCTGCTCGCTCCGGGGACGGCCTGAATCGAATATTGTTGGCCGGCTTTCTGTTGCGGAGACGATGAGTCGGTCACTTGCACAGTAACGTTAAATTGGCCGGTCTGCTCTGTGGTTCCGGAGATTGTTCCCGTCCCCGCGTTCAAAGAAATTCCGCTCGGCAAATTTCCGCTTGTGATGCTCCACGTATAAGGAGCAATTCCGCCTATGATCGCGACAGCGGTGTCGTAGTTCTCACCGTCGGTGATCTGCGGGAGCAAAGGAGTGGTGACCAATAACGCGCTCGAGCCTATGAGAGTGTAGGCCTGAGTAACCAGAAGCTCCGTAGGATATGTCGAGTCCTTGACCTGCACTGTAAAGGGAAACGGACCATCCTCGGAACTCACGCCGGCGACGGCGCCATTGGTAGTATTCAGAGCGATGCCGTTCGGCAACGCGCCACTGATTACCTTCCAGTGATATGGAGCTGTGCCTCCGGTGACATTGACGCTTTCCGAATATTGCGTACCTGTTTTGAATCCCGGAAGGGAAGAGTTACTGATCTGAAGTGGCGGAATATAAGGCGCTACTTCGACGATAGTTCCCGCCGTCTTCGCGGAATCATCCACGCTCGTCGCGGTGACACGATACGTCCACGTGCCGCTGGTCACCTGAGGAGCGGTATACAAGCCGCTGCTCGTGATTGTACCGGCAGTGCAACTCCAGGTGACAGACTGGTTCGAAGTGTTGAATACCTTCGCTGCGAAC
Source organism: Candidatus Sulfotelmatobacter sp. (assembly GCA_030040725.1). Taxonomy (GTDB): domain Bacteria; phylum Acidobacteriota; class Terriglobia; order Terriglobales; family Acidobacteriaceae; genus Sulfotelmatobacter. The sequence goes on from JASHTD010000354.1 coordinate 6,291, forward strand.
TGCTGCTTTTGTCCGGAGAGCATGTTTGCCGTTTCCGGAGAGACGACCAGGCTTACGGTTCCCGATTTCGAAATCACCATTGAGAACGTCAGATAAGCGTCGTTGCCGTTTGCGTCAGTAACCGTGGCATTCACCGAGGATTGGCCCGAAGTCGATGGCGTCCCGGAGATGACACCGGTAGCCCCGTCCAAAGTGAGTCCTTGCGGCAGACCGGTGGCAGCGAAAACGTAAGGAGCTGTTCCGCCTCTTGCGGATAGCGTTGTCTGGTAAGTCGTGCCCACGGCGCCCGGTGGTGGATACGCCTCGATGAGAATATTGCTTCCCGCGAAAGCGTGAGAAACGCTTAGCGAGAACAGCAGAGTAAGCGAAAGTATCCCGTAAAAGACGCGAACTGCTAACTGCCCCTTGGGGGAAATAAGGGCAAACATAAAAACCTCTTGAACTGAATGCCGGTGCGAGAAGCCAAAACGTCACCGGCTTTCATTCGTAAGGAGACTACACAGAGCTACCTGATGACAGGTCTCATTAGTACATGGTCCCAGTTGTCCAACCCGCCAATTGCCATACTGGACGCGGGTTCTGCCCGATGCTCCGTTGAAGAAGGGCGAAGTTTACCACGCAATGGTTACGCCGGGGTTAAGAAAAGTTGAACAATTGTGACAGGAATCCTCATGGCTTCGCGATGGTCTTTCCCGATGGGGCCGCCGTTCAGTCCATTTGTTCGGAATTACCCCCTCCCGGCTCTTGGATATCGACGACCCGGCTAGAGCCGAAAGTACAGGGAGCAATTCTTCCCTATGCGCTAGAACTCAATCTTTATGGGCCTTTCAGCGACTAATCGCGAAACAGGAACTTGGTCGATTTTGCAAAGATTCACATGGAAATGGCTGGAATCGAGGGTAAAATCAAGGGACCTCCTCCCCCACCTGGAGGCACAATGCAACCTTTCCGCACTCTTACGCCAGCGATTTGTCTTGTAGCAGTTTTCCTTTCCCCAGCTGCTTTGGGCCAGAGTTGTGTCTCCGTGACTACCTATCACAATGACAATTCGCGCACGGCTCAGAATCTCTCCGAGACGGTTCTTACCCCGGCGACTGTCGGCAACGCAAAATTGCTTTTTGGGACGAAGCAAACCCTGGACAGTTGGTCTATCAGTCAACCCCTCTACCTGCCGGACACCCCGATCAGTGGGGGCATGCACAACGTAGTCTTCGTTACCACGCTGGCAAACAGCGTTTATGCCTTTGACGGAGATACGGGCGTTCAATATTGGCACGTAGTCTATGGGCCGCCGGATACAGCGCCTTTTCAGGAATCCGGAGGATGCACCGATTCAGGGTTTGGCATGAGCCCGAGTGAGGGCGCCGGCATTGTGGGAACGCCGGTGATCGATACCTCGATTTCGCCGCCTGCGATGTATTTCGTAACCAAGGAATTTGATGGAACGACGCATACGTTGCAACTCCACGCGGTGGACACATCGAGCGGAAATGAATTGTCCCCTCCGGTTATTCTGCAAGGATCGGTGACCAACAATTCGGGAGAGGTAATTCAATTCGCGGCTGAGTACCAGATGGCCCGGCCGGCGATGCTGCTTTCAAACGGGATCATCTACGTTGCGCTGGGATCGGTGGGCTGCAGAGAAGTTCCCAATTACGGATGGATGATGTCCTACACCTTTTCACCCGCAGCCGGTTTTACACAACAGGCAGTTTTCAACACGACGCCGGATCTTGCCAACCCTAGCGGCGAAGGCCCTTTCGGTAATGGTGGAATCTGGCAGGCGGGAGCGGGGCCGGCAGCAGACTCCAGCGGAAACGTCTATTTCGAAACCGCCGACGGGAACAATTACTTCGAAGATCCCAAGGGCTGGGAGGGTTTGGATTTTGGCGACAGCATCGTGAAGCTGACATCGAGCCTTGGCGCACCATCATCTTCGGCCAGTTTTTTTACTCCTTATGATGACCGCGCGCTCTATGCCGGTGATCTGGATTTAGGTTCGACGGGACCGGTGCTGTTACCAGAGCAACCCGGCGCGTATCCGGACGTCCTCGTAGGTTACGACAAGTCGGAAGAAGTTTATGTAGTAAATCGCGACAACATGGGCGGATACACTGGTCCCACGGGTCCGAATAATATTCTGCAGGACGTGGTTGACCCCACCACCGGTGGCTGCCCGACCGGCAACGTTACATTTACCAAGTGTACGAGCCTGAAGGGCACTTGTGGCTGGAACGAGCCAACCTACTGGAACAATAATCTGTATTTCTCTTCGAATCCGGGACCGCTTATGTCCTACACCTGGACGCCAGGAGCGGCTGCGCCGCTGGCGGCGTGCCCGACAATCGAGGGCGGCTACGCCGCCCATACCTATACCGCGACAGGGAGTCCATCCATTTCTGCGAATGGTACGAGTGGGGGACTGTTGTGGGTAATTACCTGGCCTCCCTCGAGAATTGCCACCCTGCGGGCTTTTGACGCTACCAACCTGGCGAGCCAGCTATTCGCAACGCCGGCGGGAAATATACCGAGCTACCCGAGTCCAACCATCGCCAACGGGATTGTCTACGTTGCGGCCAAGGGCCGCTTGTACGCCTATGGCCTAATAGGCCAGTCAGGCTGCAAGATTCCGCACAAAGCAACCGAAGCGAAAGCCACATCGCCTTCGCAGTGAGCTAACCTAAAACTCATTTTGTGCTGGCGCGCGTCAGGCGCGCCAGGGGATCAGATGCCCAGAGGCATACGCGCGTTTCCGCATCTGCCCGGTTTTTGCGGTCAACGGGCTATTTCTTTTTCTTTTCTGAACCCGCTTGCTTCAGTCCGAAGATGCGCAATTGTTTATAACTAGCTACGTAGACCTTACCGTTGGCAATCAGCGGAACCTGGTTCAGATTGCCTACGATGTTCGGCCAGTACCCGGCCGTTCCACTGAATAGAGGACTCATCGTGCTCCCACCAGAGTCCGGATTAAAAGCATAGAGCGTGATGCTGGGTGAAGTCCGGGAAATCGGGCGCGCGAGTGCCCAGATGATGGAATTCGAATTCCCGTTCGAGGATGTGCTGGTGAAGAAGCCCCCGTTCTGTCCTGTGACCAAAGTCGGTGACTCGATCACATTCGTCAATTTCGGATTAGGGGACGTCGTCAGCTTCCACACCGCAATGCGTCTTCCGCCGCTGCTGACGACCCGAGGAGCGCCATCAACGGGATCCACGAAATAGGATTCCCCGCACCAGCATCCGCCGATCTCATAACTACCGAGAACGTTGTTCTGCAAGGGTGAAAATCCCCCGAGGTTGTCTTCATTCATGAAGTACATTGTCCCGAGCTTTCCAGCCGCAACGGCGAAGTGCGGAATTGAACCCGGCTGATCGGGCAGGATCATCACTCCCCCTGACCCGAAATCCTGATCAGTCTCGTCCATTTCACTCGCGTTCGATGGAGTGAACAGGTCCACCACTGTGGTCAGGTCGGGAGAAATCTCGATCACGCTTTCCTGAATATCCGTGACGCCGTCGTAGGTAGTTCCGGATTTATCGGAATTTCCGGTGACGAATACGACATTGCCATCGTCATCCGCTGCCAGACCCTGGCCAGACATCCAGATGGAAGAAAGAAAGAATTCGTCGGGAGAGCTAGCCTGCGTGTCGAAAAGTTGGTTGGTCGGGAGCGGCGCCAGAGTCGCAGCATTCCAGCCCAGCAACCAGCCCCGCGTGACGTTCACGAAAAGATCGCAAAAACTGCCGAACCCGGCGTAGATGTTGCCGTTCGCTTCCAGCAGCGCCGGGCGCTGCCGTTGATAGAGGGCATTGAATGTGAAAGTGGTTCCGTCGGTCAAGGTATGCGACGCGGCGACGACAACTGGGGTCATCTTATCGGTCAGGCTTCCAATGTCCAAGGCGTGAAGGTTGTAAGCCGGGCCTGAACTGCCCTGGGTGTAGGCCATCAAATACAGAGTGTTGCTGCT
>JASHTD010000355.1 GCA_030040725.1 Candidatus Sulfotelmatobacter sp.
ACGACCGCGGAATATAGTCTTGCGAAGTTTTTTAGGCTGTCCGCGTCTCCGTTTCGCGGACCCCAGTTCCGTCGTCGTTCTTGCCTAAACAACAGGGCTCTCCCGTTTCAACCCTTCGAACGAGACCCTCTAATGAAGAGCAAACAAACCTTCACGGTCAACTGACGACCTGCCGAAGGTGTCAACGAACGAAGTCCTCCCGGGAGGCCGCGGGGCTTCAGTCCTGCGCTGCCAGTCGGGAAGTGATTGTTGTAGTCAGCGCTTTAAGCTGACGGCCGCGGTCAATGAGTGTTATCAGGATTTTTCGCCATTTGGAAATGAAATAAAGGCCACCGGCGAGGGCGGCCTTGATTTTTTGCTCGTGCAAACTAGGGGATCACGTTAAACGGCACATTGCTGGTCAGCGTGCCGCTCGGTGTGGTCACCGTGACGTAGCCGGTGGTGGCTCCGGCGGAAACCGTACCTACAAGAAAAGTGTCGTGCTCAACCGTGAAGGCAGCAGCGGTTCCGTTGAACGAGACGCTGGTTGTTCCGGTGAATCCCTGGCCGAGAATCTGAAACTGCCTGCCAACCTTGCCGAACCTCTGCACGAAGCTTACGAACGGGCCAAGCCCCATGTCGAGGCTAAAGACTGTGCCACCGTCTGCACTGCCGCCACCGTACGTCGTCCCGTAGAAGATTCCGTTCGTGCCTTGGAGTAGGCCGCTCCAAGTGAAGGCGCCGTCCGTCACGTCAAAGCTGTGCAGGGTGGTCAAAGTTCCCGCTGGGGTGATCTTGAACACGCTGCCCCAGCCGTAAGCGCCGCCGGAGTGTGTTGTCCCATAAAGATTCCCGTCAATACCTTGTACCAGTGCCGCCACGGGTTGGCTCCCGTCAGTACAGTCAGCCTGGGAGCAGAAGTTGTAAAGAGTCGTAAAATTGCCCGCTGGGGTGATCCTGAAGACCGTCCCATTGCCGTAAGCGCCACCCTCCGACGTCGTCCCGTAGAAGTTCCCGTCGGTTCCGTGGAGGGTATAGGAATTTCCACGGCCTCTGTATCTATCCCCACGTACTGGGTCAGTTTGAAATTTTAGCCATGATCTTTTCGATTGCGTCATCCCGAGCGGAGCGGCTTCTCAGGCGGAGCGAGGGATCTCGCGTCGAATGGCCCGGTGACGCACGCGAACTCCCTCCGGCCGCTGGTCACACCACGGGTGTTCCGGACGGCGCAGCAGCCGGAAAAGTTCAAACTGAGCCACTACCATCCCCCAAAAAGGCTTGACCTCACCCATCCACCTGTCCTATCATAGGCGAACAAAAGACGAATACGTATGTCTTCCCTGCCTCTGTTCCCCGCACCCACAAAGTCTCAGCTCGTCGGCATCGCTCGCCTCGCGGCCGAGGGTGAATCCATTCGCGAAGGCCACAACGTCGAGTACTTCACCCTGCCTTCACGCTCCCTTCTGAACCGTTGCGTCAGCAATCGCAATCTCCCCTTCACCTGGACCATCAACCCTTATCGCGGCTGCGAATTTGCCTGCCGCTATTGCTACGCCCGCTACACCCACGAATTCATGGAAATGCGCGACGGCCTCGAGTTCGAGCAGAAAATCTACGTCAAGCAGCAGGCTGCCGATCTGCTGCGCCGCGATCTGCGCCGCGTCAAACCCGGCGAGTCGATCGCGCTCGGTACCGCCACCGATCCTTACCAGCCGGCCGAGCGCCGTTACGAAGTCACGCGCGGCATTCTTGAAGAATTTTCGCGCCATCGCGGCTTCGAGTTAGGAATCGTCACCAAGTCGAACTTGATCGTCCGCGATCTCAACCTGTTGCGCCAGGTCTCGCAGCACAACTCTCTATCCGTTCACATCACCATCACCACGCTTGACGCCGATCTGGCTCGCATTCTCGAACCCCGTGCCCCTCGGCCCGACCTGCGCATCGATGCGGTTCGCCAGCTCAGCCAGGCCGGAATCACCGTAGGCGTAAGCTGCTCGCCGGTTCTGCCCGGCATTACCGATTCTTCCGCCAATCTCGAATCCGTCGTGCAGGCCGCGGCCGCCGCCGGTGCGACCCACATTTTCGCTGGACCGCTCTTTCTTAAGCCTTGTTCGGCCGCGATTTTTCTTCCTTTCGTCGAGCAGAATTTCCCGCACCTGGTCGAAAGCTACTGCCAGCGTTACCAGGGCCGCTCGTTCTTGCCGCCTTCTTATGGCAAGCGCATCGCAGAACTCGTCTCCCATTTCCGCCAGAAATATGGAATGAAGCGCACCGGCCCGCGCCGCGAGGAGTTCGCCGAAAAGTGGACGGCAATGTTGTCTGAGGAACAGTTGCCGCTTTTCTGAGAACTTTCGAACTTTTATTTGGGATTACAGATTCTTTTTTTCTCTGCTGCGCGCGCTGGGAACGCGAACTCCACAGCCACGCGTTCCTCTATAATCGCTTTCACTCTTATGGCGACAGTTCCTCCATCTCCCGCCGCCGTTCCGCAGCGCGTTCCCTGGCGGGTGCGCTGGCAGATTTTCTGGCGCCGGGTGACCGAGGGCATGGAGCTCACTCAGCTCTGGTCGCAATTTGAAAACGAGACCCGCGCCAGTTATCGCCTCTATTCGCGGGAGGTCGTCGCGAAAACTCCCGAAGGCCTTACCCGCGGCGGACGCCGCCTGCATCTCGT
>JASHTD010000356.1 GCA_030040725.1 Candidatus Sulfotelmatobacter sp.
AACGCCACAGCCGTCTTCCTAATACCAAACCAAATCATGTTCTCTCAATTCGAGCGCCAGTTCGGATACATCACCACGCGTCTATCTCTCGAAGCGGCTTTGTTAATTTGCGCGTTGTTAGCCGCTGTACAACTGACCAACTCTGACAAGACCATTCTCGTTGTGACCGCCGCCTTGTTCTTTGGAATCTCTTATCACTCGGAGCTCCAGCTAAATCATCTTGAAAACTCGATGGATCGAGAGATTCACAGCTTGCCTGCTATGCAACGGGTAATCGCTCAAGGACCGGCTCAATCCTTGCGCTGGCTTTGCTTCCAGCATGATCTTGATCGAGCTTGCATCCGGCGCTGCTTCAGTTATGCGAATTACGAACCTTCTTCAGGGCAGTTTCGGATCCATGCCTTACCGGACAACCGTATTGTTCTCAGTGACAACCGTGATGTTGATGCCGTCCGGACGGGCCAGTACATTGTTGGGGCACCCGATCTGCCAATGTATTTAATTTACCTGTGCGGATCAGGATACGATGGGGTTTGCTCCCGTAGCCTCGGGGCTGGTGAGATCAGCGGCAAACCATGACTCATACCCTTGTCCCGTCAGCCACGAAAGTTTATGCAAGCTTTATCGAGGAGTTTCGCAAATGAAAGCCTGGTCGTGGCTTCTCTTAAGCTTTCTCGCGGCTGCCATAACCTGGGTGTATGTGGATCAGATTTTCAGTCCGTGGGCGATCTACGTTCGCGCTAAGGGGACGGCGATGGTCGCAGAAATGGGCGATTTGTATTCCCCCTGGGTTGCCAGTCGCGAACTGCTCCTCCACCGACGAAACCCGTACAGCCCGGAAGTAAGCCACGAGATTCAAAAGGCGTTCTACGGGCATCCCGTGGAGCAAAAGTACGACAAGGCAGGAACGACCGTACTTAATGAGCAGCGTTTCGCATACCCGGTGTACGTTGTATTTTTGATGGCCCCGACTGTTCACGCCAACTTTTCTTATCTGAGGCACTGCGCCACCTTCACTCTCGCGTTCCTAACTGCAGGCAGCGTATTCCTCTATCTTGATGTTCTGCACTGGCATCCGCCTTGGCCGGTAGAAATAGCCATCCCTATTTTTGTTCTGGCTTCCCCGCAAATACTGCAAGGACTGCGGCTTCAACAATTGGGCTTGCTAGTCAGTTTCCTGATCGCACTGGCTTTGTGGTGTGCTCAAAGAAATCACCTGGCTCTGTCAGGCATGCTTTTAGCCTGCGTCACCATTAAGCCGCAGATGTCGGTCATTGCGGTTTCTTTTTTTCTCATTTGGTCTCTAGGCGAATGGAAGAGGAGATGGGCCTTATTTGCATCCTTTGTGGCAACACTTAGCTTTCTAGTCGGAGCGGGCGAACTCCTGCTGCCGGGATGGATCGGTTTCTTTAGCAGAACCGCTGCAGCCTATACGAAATACTCTCCGTCTTTTACATCTTTTTTTCGTCTTGTCTTCGGCAATACTGTGGCGGACCTGTTGGGAGTCGTGATCTTGCTTGCCTTGCTTGCATCGATCTGGCGCCATCGCAAGGTATCAGCAAACGCTCAGGAATTTGTTGTCGTTTTCTCTGCATTCCTGATTGGCACGCTGCTCGCTTTTCCCCTTTTCGCTCCTTTCAACCAAATCCTCCTTATTCTCCCTACCTTGCTGCTTCTGTACAGCTGGGAGACTGTGCCAAAGCTGTCGAGGCTGGTGTTCACCGGAGCGGTGGTCTGGCCGTGGTTGACGAGCTCTATTCTGATCATTTTCAGGCCGAACCTCCATTCCACCAGCCAGTGGCCACTGCTGCCATCTTTCGTGCCAGTGTTCTATCCTTTGCTCCTGCCCCTGTTGTTGATGGCGAGGCGATCTCATACGAATCGTAGCGCCGTGCAGGTGATGTCTCCGTACGGACACCATGGAATCAGAGACCACATTCCATCCTGAAAGATCAACGACACCTCTCTTCGGAATTAGGCGGCTTCGTGCCTATGGTGCGATCCTCGCCATTTGCTTGTGGTCCGTTTACCTGTGGAACATAAGCGCCCCCGGCCTACGTGATCGCGCGGGCAATCTGAAGGGCACTGATTTCCTGCACTTCTACACGTTAGGTTCTCTCGCGCTCGCGCATGATGGCTCGGACTTGTACAACCTGGGTATCCAGTCAAGACTCGCAGCAAGGCGCGTTCCAGCCGCCGCAGGCATTGAGTATTTGCCTCTCTATCCGCCGCAGGTTTCACTGTTTTTCACGCCGCTCGCAAAGCTTTCTTATGGGTGGGCGCTTGCCGTTTGGCTGGCTGCGAGTGCGTCGCTTTACTTTGCCTGCTGCTATGCGCTTTGGCGAGCGTGTCCCAGCTTGCGAGATCAGAAAGGCATGGTCCTGCTTCTCGCTCTCGCTTTTCCCGCGTTCTGGCACCTGATTGCCTGGGGACAGAGCTCTTCCCTGGCCCTTGCCTGCTTCACTGCTGCTTTTCTTGCGCTGCGCGCGAAGCGTGAGTTCGTTGCCGGTCTTGCGTTCGGCTGCCTCATCTTCAAACCACAGTTGGCATTGGGAGCGGCCATCGTTTTCGTATTTGCATTGCGCTGGTGGGTGATGGCAGGCGCAGTCTTATCGTCGTCGTTCGAACTACTCGCCGGTGCGCTCTACTACGGTTTCGCGCCTCTTCGGCAATGGATCTGCGCACTTCTGGGGGTGCGCAACCAACTCGGTTTGTTCGAGCCCAGGCTTTATCAAACCCATTGCCTGCGCACCTTCTGGGCCATGCTGGTGCCGTGGACGTCTGTTTCCCTGGCACTTTACCTTGTGACGGTATTATTCGTTTCTGTCTTGCTGGTTTCCTGCTGGCGGAGCCAACTCTCGTTGTCCTTGCGTTTCTCAGCGTTGTTGTTCGCCAGCATACTCCTGGCTCCGCATCTCACGGTGTATGACCTGGTAATTCTCGCGCCCTCCTTCTTTTTGCTTTCGGACTCGCTCGTTGCTAAACCCTGGCGAGGATCCTCGCATCTCGAGGTCCTGCTCTACGCTGCTTTTGTACTGCCACTGCTCGGCCCCATGGCGCGATGGACACATCTCCAGCTTACGGTTCCGGTGATGGCAGCGATTCTGTATGAGATTTGGAGCTCTGCAAGAACGCCGGATTCGGTTTCAGTTCCCGTCTGAATCACGGCGCAAAGAGAAAACTTAAAGCTTCCGGGAATCGCTCTGCCCATGCCGCCTCAGAGTGGGTTGCACCTTCCTGAATAATGACCCGCAGCCGCTTTTCGCTCAACACGGCTCGCCGCAGGATCGCGGCGAGCTCGCGCACGTCATTGACAACAGTGCGGCTTTTATCGGCGTTTGCAGCCTCGGCGGTCCCTGCGCCGAGAAATATCCGATCCGGCCAGCTTCTAACCGAACGACTCTGCTTGATGATTTGCCGGTTTGATACCCATAGAGACGGGCTTTCGATGAGCAACCGTCCGATTTTTCCCGGGCGCACGATCGCCGTGTACAGTGCGATCAGTGCTCCCAGCGACGACCCGCCAAGACCTGTTTCCTCAGCTCCAGTCGCAACTCGATAGTTTGCCTCGATGAATGGCATGACTTCTTTCATCAGAAAATCGGGGTAATATTTTCCCTGCACTCGCAACATCATGGGATGCACGGAACGGTGCGGCATGTATTCGCGCAGCCGGTCTTTGCCGGCGTTATCGATCCCCACAACAATCAGCGGCGGCACAGTTCCAGCGCGAATCAATCGGTCGGCGGTCTCATCGACCTGCCATTCCACTCCGCTGAAAGAAGACGAGGCTTCGAAAAGATTTTGCCCGTCATTCAAGTACAGCACCGGATAGTGTTTGATTTGGTTTTCCGGATCGTCATATCCCGGAGGAAGCCAGACGCGAAGGTAGCGAGTGTTACGAAAAATGCGACTGCGAAATTCATGCAGCCGCAAATCGCCGGTCGCGCCGCTCGCTCTTGTAAAGGGCTGACCTTCACTTGTTTTCGTTGGGATGATCGCCATCAGGGCTTAGTTTGCGAACTCGCGTCAGTCTGTGATTCGGAGACGCGTGCGCGTTCCGGCGAA
>JASHTD010000486.1 GCA_030040725.1 Candidatus Sulfotelmatobacter sp.
GTTCGGTCGAACTGGTCGATGCGAACGGTACCCCGTACGATTTGACCGGCAAGGTGGCGTTCTCGCTCTGCCGCTGCGGGGGCTCGGTAAACAAGCCTTTCTGTGACGGCACGCACAGCAAGATCGGATTTCAGGGCGCGGAACTGGCAGTAAAGAAGGCTGAAGGCCAGGCTTAAGCAAGCCGTCCTGGGGCCGCAGCTCGCCTCTTACACCGAATCCAATCATGAGCGACTTCACTGATCGCGAACTGGGAATGCACCGCAACATCACGCGTCGTGATTTTCTCAACGGCGTAGCGGTGGGTGCAGCCGCTACTCTGATGCCCCAATTATTCGCGCAAGGCGAAACCCTTCCTCAGAACTCGCCCAATTATTACCCTCCTGCGCTCACCGGATTGCGCGGCAGCCATCCTGGTTCATTCGAATCGGCTCACTCGTTGCGCGATGGCACATTCTGGGAAACGGCTGGTACGCCGCAGGATACCGGCGAGAAATTTGACCTCGTTGTAGTGGGCGGCGGCATCAGCGGACTGGCCGCCGCGCATTTCTATCGCAAATCTGCCGGCGCAAATGCTCGCATCTTGATTCTCGAAAATCACGACGACTTCGGCGGGCATGCCAAACGCAACGAGTTCCAAGTCGGCAACCGAATGCTCCTGGGTTACGGAGGAACTTATTCGATCGAGAGTCCTGAGCCTTACAGTGCTGTCGCCAAAGGCGTGATCGAAGAGTTGGGAATCGACGTCGCGAGCTTCCCGAAATATCTCGACCGCTCGCTGTACGAGGCCGACGGACGCACGCCAAAAATCTTTTTTGACAAAGAAACGTTCGGCACGGACAAACTCTTGGATGATCCTTATCCGTTTCCGGGTGGCGAAACCTATGATCTTGCGATTGCCGATGCCGAGGCCTGGACAAAATTCCTTTCCAACGCGCCGATCGCAGAACAAGCGGGTAAGGACGTTTCCCGGCTATGCCGCGAGAGAAAGGATTATCTCCCCGGATTGAGTTCCGAGCAGAAGCAGGCGCGTCTGGCGAGGATCAGTTATGAAAAGTTCCTGACCGAGTTGGTCGGAGTTCATCCCGACGTGATTCGGCTTTATCAAACCGTCTCTCAGCCTTTGTTTGGTTATGGAATCGATGCGGTTGCTGCGCTCGATGCTTCCGATACCGGATATCCCGGCTTTAGCGGCATGGGCATCGATGCCGAAGGCCTGGAAAACGAACGCAGGTATTTCTTTCATTTTCCCGATGGGAACGCCACCATTGCCCGCTTGCTGGTGCGCAAGCTGATTCCGGCAGCCATTCCGGGGAACTCAGCGAGCGATATCGTAACCGCTCGGGCAGACTATGCGAGGCTCGACGATGCAGGATCCAACGTTCGTATTCGGTTAAACAGCACAGTAGTACGTGTGAAGCATCTAGGTGATCCGAAGCGGGCCGACGAAGTCGAGATCGCCTACGTGCGCTCGGGCAAGGTTTATACCGTCAAAGCCAGGCACTGCATCCTAGCATGTTGGAACATGATGATTCCGTATCTATGCGAGGAATTGCCAGAAGCGCAGAAGCAGGCTCTTCTTTCGGCGACCAAAGTTCCCTTGCTTTACAGCAACGTGGTTGTGCGAAACCGGTCGGCGTTCGACAAGCTCAAAGCCAATTCCATCTACGCGCCGGGTGGCTATCACACTCACGTCGATATCGATTTGCCGGTCAGCATCGGAGGATACCGCTGCCCGCGCACGCCACAAGATCCAACGGTTGTGCACATGAGCAAAGCTCCTTGCCAGGCCGGTCTTCCCGCGCGCGATCAGCATCGAATCGGCCGCATTGAGTTATTCACCACGACGTTTGAAACCATGGAGCGCAACATCCGCCAGCAACTGGCGCGCACGCTCGGCCCGGGCGGCTTCGATCCCGCGCGCGACATCGCGGCGATTACTGTGAACCGATGGCCGCATGGCTATGCCTACGAATACAACTCTCTGTTCGATTCATTTGTGCTGGAGGGCGGAGTCACTCCGTGCGAAGTAGCGCGAAAGCCTTTCGGACGCATTGCGATCGCAAACTCAGACGCCGGCGCGCACGCCTACACCGATGAAGCTATCAATCAGGCGTGGAGAGCGGTAGGTGAATTGAAGGTCTGACCCCCCAAAAAGGAATCTGAAAATCTGAACCCGAAAGAGAATTGTTCGCCGCGAACCTTCTTCTAGGCTCGGGGGAACTGCACTTGCCGCAGCTGCAGGGGTATTCCGTAATGATGCGCCAACTGCATAGCCGCGAACGCGAGCATAAGGAACAGGCCAAGAAAAACGGCGACGCGCCGCAGCGCGTGCTCCCGCGCCGGAGCGATTAACGCTACTACCGCACCCACGATTGCTCCGGTGATCAACCCTCCGATGTGCGCGGCATTGTCGACACCGGAAATCGCAAATCCGAAAATGAGATTGTAGACGACGAACGCGCCGAGGCTGCGCAGCGTTCCGGAGAGCGCTTCTCGCGGGACGGAGAACTCACCGAGCCTGATTGCGGTAAAGAGAGCGCCAGCCAATCCGAAAATGGCTCCCGATGCGCCGACACTGGGCACGTAAGGATGCCATCCGGCGCTGGTTAGGCTGGCTCCGATACCGCAGATCAGATAGATGCAGCCGTAGGTCCATGCTCCGTAGAGTTGCTCGGCAAGTTCTCCCAGATACCACAGGCACCACATGTTGAAAGCGATGTGAATGATGCCGCCATGAACAAAGATATTCGTCACAAGGCGCCACCACTCCCCGGAGATCGTCAGAGCCCCTACATTGGCACCCCAATGCACAAGATCTGGCACTGGGAAGTCCATGATGGTTTGAGTCGCCAGCGCCATGGCAAGAAAAACAGCGGCATTCATGCCAAAAATCACATGTGTCAGGGTAATGGTGGACTCATGATGCCGAACCCAGGGCGTCCGAATTACGGGTTGTGGCGCATCTTCCGGAAGTTCGCCTCGTTGCGCCGCTTCGTGCTGCCGGCACCAGGGGCAGACCTTCTTGCCGAGGGTGAAACCGGAGAGCTGGCGCCCACATCGTATGCAATTTGCCATGGGTGGTTAAAAGAGTATCAGACAGTGGGAAGGAAGGGCGTACTCAGTGGATCGTCTTCGTCTTCCGCGACATGTAGTCCATCAATAGATATTGGCCGAGCGTGTAGGGAGT
>JASHTD010000487.1 GCA_030040725.1 Candidatus Sulfotelmatobacter sp.
AAAGGTTCGGCGATGGCGTCGAGGATGCCTTTGTCGAGATCGGTATCCTGGCCGCTGACTTCGAGATCCACTTCGCGGCCGAGCTGCCGGGCTACGTCACGCACAATGCGCGGAAACCGCCGGAACAGTTGATCGACCGGCACCATGCGAATTTTCATCACCGAGCGCTGGAGATCGTTCAGTACTCGCGACTGGAAGGCCATGGCGTCGGCGAACTTTCCGCGCAGCAGTTCTTTGGGATAACGCTTGCCAAATTCGTTCAGTGCCTGCGTCAGCATCGACTTGCCAATGATCAGTTCGCCGACGAGGTTGAGCACGTTGTCGATACGCCCGGCTTCTACTCGCAGGATATTTTCGGCTGCGGTTTGCGGCGGAGTTGGTTCCGGCTGCGAGGTACGAGTTCCGACGAGCGGCGCTGGCACCGACTGTCCCGAAGTTTCGGGATTCGCGGAAGCCGCATTTTGAGGCGCAGTCGAATCCGGGGCTTTCGCGCTCTTGGCAGAGGCTTTCGCTTTCTGGGGAGAACCGATGCTGTTAATCGCGGCATCGCCTGCGATGGTCGGAATCTTGCACTTGCCGACAATGGCTTCAGCGGACTCCGAGCTTGCGAGGACAAATTCGACCTGCTTGGAAGCGGCGGTGGATTTGGGATCAGGCCGGAGCACCAGAACCTTGCCAGTCTGGCTGATTGCGTTGTGAATCAGTTGGCGCGCCGCAATCGGCATGGCACAGTGAGGATCGATCTTCACGGTCACTTCGTATATTCCCAGGCCCGCTGCCTGCGCCTGCGCCACAGCTAATTTTTCCGCTTCCGTCCAGTCTTTGGCGAGGTGCTTCGCCGGTTCGACCGGCTTTTTCTTGCGGCGGGATTTGCCGGCCGCGGGAGTAGCCGTGAGTTCCTGAATTCTCTTGCACAAGGCTTCCGTGGCCGGCAGGGCACCACCATCGTGGTAGGCCTTGATCATGCCGGCAAACACGTCGGCGGAGGCAAAAGAAATCTCGGCCAGCGCGGCATGGGCTGCCGCTCCCTCCAGCGATAGCGCATCCTCGAACTGATGTGCCAGTTCGCTCAACTCGCGGAGCCCGCAGGCCGCCGAGTCGCCTTTCAGCGTGTGCACAATCCGCCGGACGGAACGCACGATCTCCTCGTCGCCGGGTGTCTTCTCCAGCTTGAGAGATTCTTCGTTCAGCGCCTGCAGCAATTCCTGCGAGGTCTCAAAGAACAACTCCCGCAGTTCTGCTCCACGCTCATCGGGTGTGTTGGTCACTCTTTTACCTCAATGCGCTGATAAGCGGTGCCGCTGTCGCGGTGCACCATCTGGAACTTGTCGGTCAGCCCTAACAGGCTTTCTGCGTGTCCCACGAACAAATAGCCGCCGGGATTGAGGCAGCGGTAAAATTTTTCGATCAACCGTTTCTGCTCGGCTTCGTCGAAGTACATCATCACGTTGCGGCAGAAGATGACGTCGTTGCGCTGCGGCAAGTATTCGGTTTTCAAATTGTGAAAATCGAAGTGGACCATCTCCTTCAGCGCTTTCTTGATGGCGTAGCGGTCGCCGACTTTGTCGAAATAGCGCAGGCGGAAGCTGTAGTCGACGCTCGACATTTGGTGATCGTTGTAAGCCCCTTCCTGTCCGGTGCGCAGCACGGAGTAGCTGATATCGCTGGCCAGGATCTCAACCCGCCACGGCGGAGGCACCAGCGGTTTGGGCAGTGAAATCTCTACGGGCAGGGGATTGCGCAGATAGTAATAGGCGAGCGCATCCGCCGAAAGCATCGCCAGCGTATAGGCTTCCTGCCCGGTCGAGCACCCCGCACTCCATACTCTTACGGAATACTCGCGATGTGCCTGCTTGCGCTTGAGCATCTCTTCGAGCACGTGCTTCTGAAACAGGTCCAGCTGCGCCTTGTGCCGGAAGAAACTGGTTTCGTTGACCGTCAGGTTCTCGACCAACTGGGCGAGTTCCTGTTTGCCTTCTGCGCTGATCAGAAGGCGGTAGTAGGCGTAGAAGGAATCGGCACGGCACTCCTTGAGCCGCCGCAGCAAACGATCCTGCAGAAAGTGCGTGCGGCGCTCGTCGAAGTGCATGCCGCACTCCTGGTAGACCAGCGCCTGCAACAGCCGCAGTTCCGCTTCCGTCAAGATTGGAGCAGGTGCTGCTCCCGATGTGCCCATGCTTGTTCTCGCTTGTTACTCGCGACTTCTGAAAATCCGATTTTTTATTCCAATTCCAAAATCGACAGCGATTACCCGGTGGTCGATTCCCAGCCGCTTATCTAGCGTGCCGCAACTGCCTTCGCTTCCGGCTTGCCACCCTTTTCTTCCGCAGCAACTTTTTCCTGCAGCAGATTCTCCGGCGCCAGCAGCCGGGTCATATCGAGCAGCACGATGAGCCTGTCCTTCACCTTGCCGAGTCCCGTGACACAGTTGAGGCCGCCTTCTTGAAACGCAGCCGGCGGAGCCTCGATATCTTCACCGGCAATTTTGAGAACTTCCGAAGCGGAATCGACAATCAGTCCGGCCAGCTTGCCTGAATGCTCCACCACCAGGATGCGATTTTGCTTCTTCAGTTTTGCCTGCTTGTCGCCGAAGCGCTTGCGCAGGTCCATCAC
>JASHTD010000488.1 GCA_030040725.1 Candidatus Sulfotelmatobacter sp.
TGGACAAAGACACAGTTCGCGACCTGCGCAAGCAATTGAAACACGCGGCGCGGGATTTTGATGCCGATTTCCATGCGCATTCTCATGCCGCTCATGCCGGTTCTTATGCAAAAGAGACCCGCGATCCCCTGACCGTCGCCCGGGCGATGCTGGGAACCATAGCCTCAGGCGCTCCGATCGATGCTGCTTCACTGCACCAATACCGCATTCGGACCAAGCGGGCCCGCTATGCCGCCGAATTCGCCGTACCCTCCGCTGAATCACAAAAGTTCATCGCAGGTATCAAGCGCGTTCAGGATGCCTTGGGGGATTGGCACGATTGGCTCACTCTCACTCAAAATGCCCAAAAGAATCTTGGCGAGGTTCGCGAGTCGGCCCTGGTCGCAGAACTTCACAATCTGACCGGAGCCAAATTTCGCCAGGCCGTTTCTGCGCTTTCGAGCATGCCGCAAAAATCAGCCACGCCCCAGAAAGCACCTGCCGTCGCCTCATCTGCTGCTACAAACTTGGCCGGCGGCCAAGCAGTTCCAGCAGCATAACGAGTCCGCTTGATCCAAACCCGCTTTGGTTCGGTTTCAGATTACGGCAACATCTTTTCGGTCGCGTCATCCCGAGCCAGGCGCTATTCGGGAAGACGTATGAGTAGAAAAATTTCAAACTGAGCCACTGCCTCCAACTCTCTTCCTGATGACCATTCCCCTCTTCGCATGTAAACTGTTGGCGCTTACCTCATGCCCACGTTCGCAGCGGTCGATATCGGTTCAAATTCCGTCCGCCTGAAAGTTGCCCGCCTGGCGCGTGGCCGCCTTAAGCCGATCCTCGAAGACCGCGAAGTGACGCGCCTCGGTGAAGGCGTATTCCGTTCCGGATTTCTCACCCCCGAATCGATGGCCGATACCGTCAAGGTACTGCGCCGTTTTCATCGCACTACGCAACAGGTGGTCACCGATTCAGTCCGCGTGGTCGCGACCAGCGCCCTGCGCGACGCGCACAATTCCCAGGCGTTTATGGAGTGGGTGCGTTCGGCCACCGGCTGGAAAGTTGAAGTCATCTCCGGTCTCGAAGAAGCGCGCCTGATTCATCTGGGATTGATTTCCAACCTCCGTATCGACGGTTCGCCCACTTTGATGATCGACCTCGGTGGTGGCAGTTGCGAGCTCACGGTTTCCACACGCGGGCATATTCGCGACACCGTAAGTCTGCCGCTGGGAGCGGTTCGGCTCACCGACGAATTCTTGCGGCACGATCCACCGCGCAAGGGCGAACTCAAGCGTCTGCACGGATTTGTCACTCGGGAAGTCAATCGAAACTCGGCTCGCATCGCCGCCGCCCGCATCAAAAACGTGATCGCAACCTCCGGCACCGCCGCTGCCCTGGCCACCGTCGCCACGCACTTGAGAAAGACGCGGACCCGGCAGCGGCCCATTGTTTCCCGCACGGAGATGGCGCGCATCGCCAAGCGGCTGGCCCGTTTGCCTCTGGCTCAGCGCCGTGAGATTCAAGGCATCGGCCTGCGGCGGGCGGAAATTATCGTGGCGGGAGCGGTCGTCTATCACGAATTACTTGAGCGCTTCAATCTCAAGGGTTTTCGTTATTCTCCGCTGGGATTGCGCGATGGTCTGCTCGCCCAGATGGCCGCCGATCACGATCGCAGCACCCGTTCCGGAAAGCAAATCGAATCGGAACGCTGGGAATCTATCACCAAAGCGGTGACTCACTATCGCGTGGAAATCAAGCACGCGCTCAATGTGCGGGAGTCCGCCATGTTTCTCTTTTCTGCGCTGCGTTCCGTGCACGGGCTTCCGCCAGAATTTCGCGAATGGCTGTCGGCTGCGGCGATGCTTTACGAAGTCGGAGATTACATCAACCGCAACGGACATCACCGGCACACCTATTACATCATTTCCAACTCGGAGATTCTCGGCTACACGCCGCAGCAGCGCCGCATCATCGCGGCCATCGCGCGCTATCTGGGAAAATCACGGCCGGTGATGGAAGAAGCCCCTCTGAAAGACATTGACCCTGCTGATCGCGGCGGCGTGCAGAAGGCGATTCTGCTGCTGCGCCTGGCGCGAGCCCTGAATCTCGGTCGCAGCCGCGCCGTCGAAAAAGTGCGGGTGAGCCATCGCGGAGCCGAAGTCCGCCTTACACTCGTGCCCCGCCGCCGCATGGGAGTCGATTTGGAATTGTGGGCGATCGAAAACGACGCCGGCTACTTCCGGGAAGTGTTTGGCCGCGAACTTTCTACCGCCGCCGCGTAAAGCGTGCGCAGCACTTTCGGAGTCACGCACCACTGCAGCGTTCCGAGATTGCGCCGCATCTCGACTCGCGAGACCGCTCCCTTTTTCAGATCGACCGCAGCTTCCGATCCCGAATCGCTGATCAATGTCCCCAGGAATTGACTCAGATTTGGGTTATGTCCGACAACCATGATCGATTCCTGCGAGCCATATTTTTCCAGCAGCTTGCGGAAGTCGGCAAAAGTCGCCTCGGGACGCAGCGCAGGTTCGATCTGCAGTCTGCCTTCGTAGCCCATCTCGTTGCCCACCAGTGACGCCGTCTGCGTGCAGCGCTTCAGCGGACTCGAAATGATGACGTCCACCTGCGCGGCCATCGCGGCCAGCGCACGACCAACGTAACCGCACTGCTCGATTCCGTCTTTATCGAGCGGCCGCTTTTCATCTTTTTTCGGATTTGCCACGTGCTCGCCGGCACTGGCGTGGCGCAGAAAGTAAATAACCATTTAGCCTTATCGTTCCCTTCCCGTCGGAACTCTGCGCTTCCTGGCGGCTGGTTGCGGGATCGGCAACGCTGCCTGCTTGCCCTCCGCTACGCTGATGAGAAAATCCTGCGCGCTGAACGCAGCCGCGCCAATCGGCGGCTTGCGATTGCGCTTCCCATGCAGCGGTTGCCAGGCTCGAATGTAGGTAGCGTCGCGCAGAAGAATGCGGGCTTTGCGGTTATCTGCCAGATATGCATCGAGAATTTCCCGATGCACGCGCTCGCGCAAAAATTCATCGCGCAACGGCACCAGCACCTCGACCCGCTCATAAAGATTGCGCGGCATCCAGTCGGCGCTGCCGAAGTAAATTTCTTCTTCGCCTCCATTGGCGAAATAGTAGATGCGACTATGCTCGAGAAATCGCCCCACAATACTGCGCACTTTGATGCGGTCGCTCAAACCGCGCACGCCCGGCCGCAGCGCGCAAATCCCACGAACAATCAGATCGATTTCCACTCCCGCCTGCGACGCCCGATACAGAGCCTGGATCACGTTTTTATCCAACAGAGCATTCATCTTGGCAATGATTCTTGCCTCGCGCCCCTGGCGGGCGTGTTCTGCCTCGCGATCGATCAGCCCGATAACTTTTTCCGCCAGGTCGAGCGGTGCGACCAACAGCGGGTCGTAGCTTGGATTCTCCGCATAAGCGGTCAGAAAGCTAAACACGTCGTGCACCGCGCGCGTGATCTCCGGATTCGCCGTAAAAAGGCTCAGGTCTGTGTAAATTCGCGCCGTCGCCGCGTTGTAATTGCCGGTACCGATGTGCGCGTAGCTGCGCGGCACTCCATCGGGATCGCGCCGCACCAGCAATGACAGTTTGCAGTGCGTCTTCAGCCCGACCAGCCCATGAAACACCTGCACGCCTGCGTCTTCCAGGTCGCGCGCCCAGCGAATGTTGTGGTCCTCATCGAACCGGGCCTTCAACTCAACTACCGCGGTTACTTCTTTCCGCGAGGCTGCGTCGATCAGCGAAGGCACAATCAGCGAATGCTCGTTGGTTCGATAGAGAGTCTGCTTGATCGAAAGAACATGATCGTCTTCCGCCGCCGACTCGATAAATGAAACCACCGCATCGTAAGAATCGTAGGGATGGTGCAGCAAAATATCGTGCCGCCGCAGCTCTTCAAACAAATCCTGTGACTTCGCCGTCAGCCGCAACTCCCGAGGCGTAAACGGACGGTATTTCAAATCGGCACGCGGCGTTTGCTCGTAAACATTGAACAGCCGAGAAAGATTCACCGGCCCATTCACTGGAAACACCTGCCACGGATCGAGCTCAAAAACGGTTCGCAGGCGCTCGATAATCTCGGGATCGGCGTCCGCCTCAATTTCCATGCGCACCGCATCGCCCTTACGCCGGTTGTGCAGCTCCGCGCGCACCGATTCCAGAAGGTTGCGCGCTTCTTCTTCCTGCAGGTAGAGATTGCTGTTACGCGTGACCCGGAACGGGGCCGACGAAACAATGTCGTATCCCTGATACATTTTCTGCGCGTGATGCGCGACCAGATCGGCGAGAAAGATGAAGTCGGTCGTGCTCTCCGAAGGCAACCGTACCAGCCGGGGCAACGCCCGCGGCACCGAAACAACTCCGGTGTAGGTAATCGCCGAGCGACGACGACGACGCAACAGCAGGCCCAGGCACAACGCCTTGTTGATGACTCTTGGAAAGGGGTGCGACGGATCGACAGTCACTGGCGTCAGCAGCGGATCCAGTTCCTTCTCGCAATATTCGTCGACAAATCGCCGCGCCTCCGCGTCTAACTCATGCAACCCCAGTACCCGGATCCCCTGCTCGGCCAGCGCCGGCCGCAGCGTGTTCCAGCAATCGTACTGGTCGTCCACAAATTCGTGAGTCAGGCGGGCGAGTACATCGCGCTTTTCGCTCAGTGTTAAACCATCGGGGCCGGATTCGTTGTACCCATCCTCGATCTGCTGCATCATGCTGGCGATGCGGATCTCGAAGAACTCATCCAGATTGCTTGCCGAGATGGCCAAAAACTTCAGCCTTTCCAGCAGCGGATTGCCCTGATCCTGCGCTTCCTCGAGCACACGCCGGTTGAACGCGAGCCACGAGGTATCGCGGTTGATGTAATAGTGAGGATTTTCCAGCGAGAGACGCGCCATTTCCTAGGAGTCTTCTTGCTTGATTTGCGCCGCGACTGCGCGCGAAGCCTCTAAATCGTTCCAATAAAAGATTCCAATTCAGGAAAGTTTATGGGTTATGAGGCTCGGCAGAGTACGGCAATACAAGTATAAAACATCCGCCCCCCCGACAACCCGACTGACGGCAGGATGGCGAATCAAGCTGAATAATCAGAACCGGCACGCCGCTTTAGTTGATTGTCTTGACCGCCTGTTGCTCCTTTTGGGCAACACTCGCGGGCAGCGAAGCATACGACAAATCCGTCGTCATCTTTTGCCCGTCGGTCAACATCCAGTTGAGAAAATCGGTGATGATTTTGGCCTTTGCGGCATCTTTCGAGTGTTGTGGAATCAGCAGCCACGTGAAACTCGAAATCGGATACGCATCTTTTCCGGGCGCGTTGGTGATCGAAACTCGAAAATCCGCCGGCATCTTCGGCACCGATGCCGCCGCCGCCGTAACTCCCTCGAGCGATGCTTTTAGAAAAACCCCCGCTGAATTCCGCACGCTGCCGAAAGTGATCTTGTTCTGCAACGCGTAAATCAATTCCACATAGCCAATTGATCCCTGCAACTGCCGGATCGAGCCCGCAACGCCCTCATTTCCTTTTCCGCCCAACCCAATCGGCCATTTCACCGAAGTGTTGCTGCCCACCTCGCTCTTCCAGTCGGCGCTGACTTTCGAGAGATAATCGGTCCAGATGAAAGTTGTTCCGCTGCCATCGGAACGATGAATCACAATGATGTCTTTATTCGGAAGATTTACACCGGGGTTAACGCTGGTAAGCGCGTTATCGTTCCATTTGGTAATTTTCCCCAGAAAGATATTGGCCAGCGCTTCCGGCGTGAATTTCACTTCCCCGCTCACTCCCGGAATGTTATATGCGGGCACCACCGCTCCCAGGACGCTGGGAAAGTTGAGCACCTTGGTATTCAACTTGCCCTGAGCCTCCTGTAGTTGTGCCTCGGTCATCGGCATATCGCTCGCGCCAAAATCCACCGTTCCTTCTGTGACCTGGCGAATACCACCTCCACTGCCAATCGACTGATAGTTGATTTGAATATCCGGGTGCAGCGTGTGATATTCGCTGAACCATTTCGAATAAATCGGATAAGGGAAGGTCGCGCCCGCCGCGTTGAGCGTTGTCTGAGCCGCTAGTGCAAGTGTTGAAAGAAGACAGAAAAGAAGAGCGCACAAACATACCAGCTTGCCTTTGTGCATCACCCGATCAGTCCTCCGAATTTGATTAGTGAATCGATAAATATATTCCGTTTGTATCAGCTTTCACCGAACGCAATATTACAGGAGGGTTACAAACAAATGAATTTCTGATGAACGAGGCAGCAAACGCTAGGAGTTAGCGGGATTCGTGCGCCGACTGCAAACGGTGAATCTCGCGCGAAAAAAGTGCATTGCCGGGAAACTCTGCGCGCAGCGATTCCAGTATTTCCAGCGCGCGCGCCTTGTCCTTATCGCGGACATACGCGATCGCTAGAAGAATGCGGGCAAAGGGCGCCAGATAGTGCCCGTGCGCAGCGGTCAATTCAAGATCCGCTATCCCGCCTTGCTTATCGCCTGGCAATCCGCCAAGCCGCAGGAACCAGCGCACCGGCGCTGCCATGCT
Source organism: Candidatus Sulfotelmatobacter sp. (assembly GCA_030040725.1). GTDB lineage: Bacteria > Acidobacteriota > Terriglobia > Terriglobales > Acidobacteriaceae > Sulfotelmatobacter. The sequence continues at coordinate 6,550 of JASHTD010000488.1, forward strand.
GCCGATAATGTACTTGCTGAAGCCGGTCGCCACTTGCGCGTCCCAGCAGTCCTTGCAGATCGCAAGCAGTTGCTGCGCCCACACCGTCGCTTCTTTGGTGTAGTGCAACGAGGCCACATTTCTCTTTTCGATCAGCGCCGCATAGTCAGCCTGCAATCCCGAAGCCATGGTCAGAGCAAATAGCGCGTTGCGGTCGTTGTGGTCTTTATTCAGCTGCCTGTGCGCCAGCGATCGCGCCTGTTCAAGCGCCCCCTCGAATTCTTGGTGCACCATCGGATCGGGACTTCGCTTCGTCAGCGCATAGAATGCTTCATTGCTCTCAAAGAACTGCGTCTCCAGCACCCCCAGCCGGTTGAATTCGGAAAAGAGATATCCTGCCGCCTGGCTGACCGGCCCAACCGGATCATCCGGATGCTGCCGTTCCCAGGAGGAAAAATCCTTTTGTGCTCCATTGAAATCGAGGTTGTAAAGTCCCAGGAACCCCCGGTCCAGCGCTGTGCTTCCGGCATCGAGCGGCGACGCCACAGCCGGCCTTCCCATGGCAAGGCACAACACTGTTACCATAGCCACGCTTGCCATCTGGCGAAGTCGCATCGTGTTCGCCGTGGGTATCAAATCAATTGTCCCCTGTTGCCGATCCCGGATCGCAGATCACGCAACCGCATGGAACAGCGCTCACAATTTTCAGTTAGTCGGATGCCTGCAACCCCTTGCCCGGCAACGCATCTGAAAACTTTTACAGACTCGTGACACTCTACCGGCAAACTCGAACCAGACCCATTCTTAAAACGATCGAATTCATCCTCTTGCTCCAGGGAAACGAACTTATGAGTAATCCATCCCCACGCTTCGCCCCCGGCTGGCCCGGCATTCCCCCGCGCTGGACTTCCAGCGCCAAGACCGGCATCGGAACCGCCTTGAATCAACATAGCAAAGTCTGGTTCACGATAAGTCATGGAATTGTCAACGAAATATACTACCCGCGCGTCGATCAGGCATGCACCCGCGATATGGGTCTTATGGTCACCGACGGCCGCTCCTTTTTTTCAGAGGAAAAACGCCACTGTTCCTTCGACAACAGACCCTTCGAGCCCGGCGTTCCAGCGTATTTCTTGATCAACACGGATAACAGCGGCCGTTATCGCATCCATAAGGAAGTTCTCACCGATCCTTACCGCGACGTTGTGCTGCAGAAGATCCGCTTCGAACCCCTGCAGGGAACTCTTGCCGATTACCACCTCTATGCTTTGCTCTCGCCGCATCTCGCCAACGGCGGCTACGGCAACACCGGCTGGGTCGGCGATTACAAAGGCGTGGCCATGTTCTTCGCCGAGCACGACAGCACGGCCCTGGCTCTGGCCAGTTCCTCACCCTGGAAAAAGATGTCCGTTGGATTCGTCGGCACTTCCGATGGGTGGCAAGACGTTTCCGCCCATTTCCAGATGGAATGGCAATACCAGCGGGCGGAAAACGGAAATATTGCCTGCACCGGCGAGATCGATCTGCCCGCCTGCAACGGAGAATTCGTTCTCGCGCTCGGCTTCGGCGGCAGCTGGACCGCAGCTGGGCAACAGGCCCGTTCGACTCTGCTCGAAGACTACAACGAACTTCGCACGCAATATTTCATCCACTGGAAGAATTGGCAGAACACGCTGCTGAACCTCGACAACCCTTCCTGCGAAACAGATCTTTACCGCTCTTCAACCGGCGTCTTACGCACCCACGAGTCCAAGGACTTTCTCGGCGGCATCATCGCCAGCCTTTCTATCCCCTGGGGTTTCAACAAAGGCGACGAGGATCTCGGCGGCTATCATCTGGTCTGGCCGCGCGACTTAGTGGAGAGTGCCGGAGCTCTGCTCGCTGCCGGCGCCGTGAACGACTCGGTTCGAGTTCTTCGCTATCTTGAAGCCACGCAGGAAGCCGCCGGCAATTGGTCGCAGAATCTGTGGCTGGACGGGCGTCCTTATTGGGGCGGCGTGCAGATGGACGAAACCGCATTTCCCATTCTGCTGCTCGATCTGCTCCGCCGCGAGTCCGCTCCCGGTCTCGGCAAGCTTGAGCGCTGGTGGCCGATGGTGCGCGGCGCAGCCGGTTTCCTCGTGCGCAATGGCCCGGTCACGCAGCAGGATCGATGGGAAGAGGACGCGGGATATTCTCCCTTCACCCTCGCGGTCGAAATCTCCGCTTTGCTGGCCGCTGCGGAAATCGCCGAACTCACTGGCCACAGCGACACGGCCGCGACCATGTATGACGTGGCCGACGCCTGGAACGACAACATCGAGCGCTGGACCTATGCCATGGGCGGCGATCTCGCCGAGCAAATCGGCGTCGAAGGTTACTACGTGCGCATCGCGCCTCCCGAAACCGATGGCGCCGCGTCTCCAACCCAGGGCTTCGTGCCCATCAAGAATCGACCTCCGGGAACCGCCGGCGAGCGCGCCTTCCACATGATCAGTCCCGATTCGATCGCTTTGGTGCGATTCGGCTTGCGGGCTCCCGACGATCCTCGCATCTTGAACACCATCCGCGTAATCGATGCTTTGCTGAAAATTCAATTGCCGCAGGGCCCCTGCTGGTATCGGTACAACGGCGATGGCTACGGCGAGCATCGCGATGGCTCGCCCTTCGACGGCACCGGCATCGGCCGTCCGTGGCCGCTTCTCACCGGCGAACGAGCTCATTACGAATTGGCTGCCGGGCGTCCCCAAGAAGCCGAACGCCTTCTCGCCACCATGGAAGCCTGCACCATGAAGCATGGCCGCCTGCTTCCCGAGCAGGTCTGGGATGCCGACGATATCCCGGAGCGGGAGTTGTTCCGCGGCAAACCCTCCGGCTCAGCCTGTCCCCTGGTCTGGGCTCACGCCGAGTACATCAAGCTTCGGCGCTCGCTGCGCGATGGCCGGATTTTTGATCAACCGCCGCAGACGGTGAAGCGCTATCAACTCGAAAAAGCCGTGCGCCGAACCTGCGGCTGGAGATTCAATAACAAGGCCCGCCGCATACCGCAGGGCAAGATTCTACGCTTGATGCTGCCCATTCCCGCCATGGTGCACTGGAGTGTGGATGGCTGGAAAACCGCACGCGATAGCAATGCCAGCGACACAGGATTAGGTATTTACCGGCTCGACCTACCCACCGCAGCTTTGCCCATCGGCAGCCAGGTCACGTTCACATTCTATTGGCCGCAGGAAAATCGCTGGGAGGGAACCAATTACAGCGTCGTCATAGAAGCCAAATCGTAGACGTCGTATCAATTCCGACTGGCGGATCGCTGCCGAACAGTAGATTCAACGCCGGCCTGGCCTCCTACGCTTCCGAAGGTGGGCTGGTGTAGAGCAATTCCACGACCGTGCAATCGTCGCTTAAAGGATTTCCGGCGCAGAATTCCGAAACCGCCGACAGGATTCCCTGCCAGGTCGGTGTTTTCGCCGCAGCCGCCTCCAGCCGCGAATCTTCAAAAAAATCTCCCATGGCATTTTCCGCTTCGGTCACGCCGTCGGTCACAAGTATGAAGCGGTCGCCGGAGTTCAGCTGGCAGGTGGCGCTTTCATAGGTCGCATCCGCCAGCAATCCTACCGGCACGTTTCCATTCGCCGGGCGGATCACCTCTTTACCGCAAACCAGCAGCGGCTGCACGTGCCCGCAATTCACGTATTCCAGTTCCCCGTCGCGGCGCAGTCGCGCCAGCAGCAGGGTCGCATATTTTTCCCCCATCAGCTTCTCGCTGAAGAAGCGGTTCACCGCCGTCACCACCTCGAGCAGGGGCATGCCCGCAATCAGATGCGAATAAATCATCCCCTGCAAAGTCGAAGCCAGCAGCGCGGCCGAAACTCCTTTGCCACTCACGTCCGCCAGAACCACGGCCAATCCCTCTTTGGTATTGACGGCATCAAAGAAATCTCCCCCGATATCGCGGCAAGGCAGATTTCTTCCGCCCACCTTGGCAAACGGTACTTCAGGAATTTTCACCTGCATCAGCCGCTGCTGAATGCTCGCGGCAATCGTAAGCTCCTGCTGATAGCGGCGCGATTCCTCTTCCGCCTGCACCAGCCGGGCATTCTCAATCAACTGCGCCGCTTCGGTCGCGATCGCACGCACCACATCGTGACCCACCCCGGAAAATTCCCGCGAAGCAAACCGCGAATCGATATACAAAACTCCCATCACTTCAGCAGCCGAGTGTGCCGGAGTCTGCTCGCGGCTCGCCTGCACTTGGCGCTTCCGGAGCGGAATGCATATCACCGTGCGCAGATCGTAGGCCACAATGCTCTGCCGCGCCGCCGCATCCATCGAACTCCCTGTATCGGTGAGCAGGAATTCTTTATTTGAGCGCAGCGATTCCTCCAGCGCGGAATGCGAAATCGTCTTGTCATCGAGCAGGGCTTCACTCTTATTGTTTCGTCCTGCTGCCAGCCGCAGATTGCCCTCATCATCCTTGAGAAACACATAGCCCCGTTCCGCCCGGGTCAGGCGCAACGTGACATCCAGCATCGTCATGAGGATTTCGTCGAGAACTCCGGCGGTATTCAGCTTGCGGGCCGCTTCCAGAAATAGCGTCAATTTTTCGAGATCGTTGGCTTCCTGCGAAATCTGGATTCCCGAAATCTGGCTCAGGAACTCGCGCGCCGTATTCGAAGTCGCATGTGCCGGATTGAAAATCGCATAGGTCGAGTCGCGCGCGCCGAATTCCAGCCGGTCGTTCCGCTCCAGCTTCTGCCGCTCAACCCGCTCGCCGTTTACGAATGTCCCGTGCTTGCTGCCCTGATCGACAATGTAGAACCCGTCCGCCTCCAGCGCGATATAGGCGTGATCCCGCGAGACGCGCGGATCGGCGATCACCAGATCTTTATCGACCTTGCGTCCCACGCTGAATGGAGTGCGGTTGAGCACAACATTCTTCTGCTCGTTGCCCTGCACCAGTACGAGCGCAGGAAATACTCCCGAACCCGAACTTTGCGGCGTGACGATTGAATTCAGAACCATGACATAAGGCGAGTCCGGTTAGCCCCAAACGGGCAATCTCGCCGATAAGAATAATGACAGGATCAGGCGTTTACGGGAAGGGCCTTGCTGAGTCTTTCTCAAAGTCTCTGGTGATTCCGCTCCGCCTCCGATAGACTGCGGCGCGGTGGTCCCGGCCAGAACAGCTCCGCAACGCACGTCCACGCCGTGGGTGAAGTCTGCGGCACTTCTCGTATTTCTCGTCTGCACCGCAGCCGTGACCGGCCTGCGTCCCTCGACCGCGCTGGAGGGTACCGACTTTCCCGATTTTTACTGCGCCGCACGCATGCTGCTCGACGGCCATGGAAGCCAACTCTACGACTCCGCCTGGCAGTATCGCTACCAGACCCAATACGCCGAAAGAATCGGCACACTCTATATCCATCCGCCCTTTGAAGTCGTTCTTTATCTCACCGTTGCGTGGCTGCCGCTCAAATATGCTTACTTGCTGTGGACCAGCTTGAACCTCTTGTTTCTCGCCATCGCCTCACGCGCCCTCGCGCAAGCCGCTTTTCCGACCTGGAACTGGCAAATGCTGCCTGTCCTAGCGCTGACCTTCGTGCCCTTATTGCTTTGCCTGATGCAAGGACAGGACTCGATCGTTCTAGTTCTGATCGTGGTTTTGGCTTATGTCGCATTGCGCAGCGAGCGAAATTTCGCGGCTGGATGCTGGCTCGCTCTGGGCTTGTTCAAATTTCAACTGATCCTGCCCGTCATCCTGGTTCTGCTTTTTGCCATGCATGGCCTTCGTAAGCGCGCGCTTGCCTCCGGTTTCGCCATCGTTACCATTGCGCTGGTGGGATCATCAGCAGCGGTCTCCGGATTGCCCGTGTTCCGAATTTATCCAGAGTTCCTCGCGCATCTTCCCGCGCAGCGCTTTGCCGGAATCATTCCCCCCACCATGCCCAACTTTCGTGGGTTGGCGTACCTGCTTTTTCACCGCGACCAATCTCCCGCGGCCGGCGCGGTTGTGCTTGTTCTCTCCGTAATCGCGTTAATTGCGACGTGGCACGTGTGGAAAGACGCTCACATTGCATCCGCCTTGCCAACTCCCGCACGCGATCCTTTTGACCTGGCGTTTTCCGCGACCGTGCTTTTTTCTTTGTCGGTCAGCTATCACCTCAATCCCCATGACGTCACGCTTCTGCTTCTGCCGATCGCGCTCACCCTGCAGGACATATTCGCAAAAAAAGAATTGCCGATGAACGGGCAATTTCTCCGGGCAACCTTCAATTCAAGAATCTCCAGCTGGACGACCTTCGTTCTGTTGGCAATTTTGTTTCTGCCTCCGCTTCACCTGCTGGCGCTGAGAACCCATCTATTTCCCTACGCTCTTATCGCGATTCCGGTCATCTTGCTATTCACCGCCATCAGCATCGCGCTTTACCAAAGCAGCCCTCCTCACATCGCCCCTCACGTCGATCGCAGTTAGAGCAAAAACCAGCACGGGCAAAGCAAACGTGGCGAAGAATGGCCACTTCCATCCATTCATCGCCTGCTCGGGCGAAATCAAACAAGTCATGCTCAAACTCAAACTCGCCATCCACTGCCATATCAATGCGAACGCGCCGGCCGCATAGCCGAAGCGAAGTCCTCGCGAGCTTGAGAGCGCCAGGTTTCTTCGATCTCGCACCAGCAGCAGAATCGCCGGCAATAGCAACACCTGGTTATACGGCGCGTACATCGGAACCACCAGCACCGTCGTCGCCATCACCAGCGCCACGGCACGACCAAATTCTGCCGACTCGGCGGGCGCGTGCCGCAACTTCCAGAGAAAGAAAGCAGCCAGCGCTACGGCCAACCCTGCCGCGATTTTTCTCGCGAACTGCCCGGGCAGCAGCTGATCCAGTACCGATTGATTTTGTGTGTAGCGATGGTATTGCCGGACCGCTCGCAAGAACATTTCCATCCAACCCGGCAGCACGACTTCCGAACCGGCCAGCAACAGCGCCATCACCGCACCCAGACCGAAAACAAACCCTCGCCGCTTGCGCCAGTCCGAAACCGCCCACAGAAGCGCCCACCCTGCCAAAAAAACTGCCAGCTGCGGCTTGATCGTTGCCAGCGCCAGCAACACGCCGCCGCAAAACAACCATCCGCTGGCCATGCATGCCGCTGATCCCGCTAACAGCGCCGCAACCAGCAGACTTAATTGCTGCAGCTTGATTCCCTGCACCGCCGGAACGCTGCCGATAGTAAGCACCGCTGCGCTGGCCCCCGCCCATCCCGGGACGCGCCAGTGCAATGTGCGCAGCCAGAGGAGAATGCTCGCCGCCGTAACGCCAATCAGCAGCCAATGAAAAAAAATCTGTACCTCATGGAACGGGAGTCGGAGCAGCGGCGCGAGCAGAAAGACCACGTACACCGGATACGCGAACCCCTGCTGATCCTTCGGATCGTTCGGCCGCGAAGCATCGAGCCGCCGCCCGTAGTAGCCTTGCTGAATCTCCCGGGTGACTTCTTCGGAATACGGATTTCTGCCGTGCAACAACAGTTCGCGAGCCCCCAGCCATCGCGGATAAAGGTCCGATAGGTTCCCGCGCGGACGATCATGTGCCGCCGCATCGGCAATCTGACGAGCGACCAGAATTCGATCAAAATAAAACCACACGCTGGTCGCGGCAATCGCGGAGACAATCAGAAGCACGACGAGTTTCGAGCGCGTTTGCAAGTTGAAGTTGCGCCGCGGTGTACCCTGCAACCACCGCCGATCGTCCCTATGGTACAACTGGAGCGGCAAATCGCCGGATGCGAACTCGAATCACAGTTGCCGCCCTCATCGGTTTAGTCACTGGAAGTTACTGCTGGTTGTGGTTGCAACATGCTCACCGCGGTGCGGGAGATTTCAATTGGGCGATCTGGGCGGCGCAGGATTTGCTGGCCCATCGCAATCCATATCACCGGCCCTTGCAGTTATATCCGCTGACTGCTGCCATTTTCGGCTTTCCCTTCGTCTGGATGCCGTCGGCCGTTGCCGGAGGCATCTTCTACGGGATCAGTTCAGCGCTCCTCGCCTTCGGCATATCGCGTCACGGCTATCACCGCCTGCTGATATTTCTCGCGTATCCCTACTGGGCCGGATTGCTCGAAGCGCAATGGACCCCTTTGATCTTGGCCGCCGCTTTTGTTCCGCTGCTGCTTCCGGCGCCTCTAGCAAAACCTCAGTTAGGTGTGCCGATTCTCTTAACCGCTCCCACCCGCCGCGGCTTGCTCGCCTGCGCAGTGTTCACGCTCATCAGTTTTCTTCTTTTTCCCCGATGGCTTTCCTCATGGCTCGGCAATCTCCAAGACTACGCCCGGTTCGTTCCGCTGCTGGTCTTCCCCGGGCCCTTGCTGGCCTTGGCTCTTCTGCGATATCGCCAGCGCGACGCGCGTCTGCTGCTGCTGGCCGCCATCATGCCCCAGCGATGGTTTTACGATCCCTTCATCCTCTGGTTCATTCCCAAATCACGTCGGGAAATCATCTGGACAGTTTTTTTCAGTTGGGGTGCGGGCATCTGGCGATGGTATCGCTTTCCTCACAGCTTCATTGAAGTTGGACGATGGATCGTGATCTTTCTCTATCTTCCAATGCTGGTCGTCATTCTCTTGCGAAACCGGCAGACTCAACCGGAATATCCAACGCTGAATCAACCGAGGTTGGATTAATCAACTTTAGATCAAACCCACGACTTGATCGGCCAGACACGGCGCTTTGCGCGAGAGCTCTTTCGCGATCGCCCATGTCCACCACAACAGCGAAATCGCCATCAGATTTTCATGACCGTAGGCAAGCCACAGAACGATCCACAATGGACTGATTAAAATCGGCACGATCGGAACGAAGAGAGCCGGCGCTCGGCGCGGCTCGCTCGCCCCGAAGCGCAAGCTATAGTCCCTGGTCAAAACCATTGCCAGCACCAGCAGGCAATAGTCGTGGGCGTTGGTGTGTCCGCTGATCAATAGCGACACCGCAATGGCTAGCGAGAATTGCACACCAAGTTTTTCCGGTTCGGCATTCTTCCGTCCCCATATCGCCGCAAGAACAAACAGCAGGATCGAACTAACCGCGACCAGCGCGAGGCCAATCGGCCTGGGAACCACCGACGGCCAACCCAAAGCCAATCCTCTCAGATTCGCCATAAGCTCCGGTGGCACTGCTCCGAAAACCGGCGCTTGCGAGCCGCGCAGAACATAGGCCGGATAAATGGCCAACTCTTTCCATCCAACCAGCGCACCGGAAACAATAACCAGCCCGATCGACACGGGTATAAAGCCAATCAGCACACGGCTTCGCTTCCACAGCACAAGAAGCAGAACCAGCGGCACCATGAACTGAAACTTGAACAGAGCCAGGGCGAACCAGCATCCTGCGGCAACATCCGCTCCTTTCATGAGCGCCAGAAATCCCGCCGCGCATAGCAACAGCTGCAGAATCGAGTCCTGGCCCTGCAGAAAACACGCGAAAACCGGAAAGAATGCAAGCAAGCCGAAAATGACTTCCCAGGACGGAAACAACTGCAGCACACGCAGGGACCGCCGCAACCACACCACGACGCCGGTGAGCAGAACCAGATTCACTACATCCCAAACTGCGAACGCCCACCCATACGGCAAAAGCGCAAGAGGCAGGAAAATCAAGCCTTCAAAGGGAGGATGATTGTAGGGCAACGATCCACGCCGCGAAGGAATCTCCGCCAGCTTTTCCTGCACTCGCAATTGCGCCTGCGGCTCGTAAAGCTGGCTTCCGGCGCCCTCGCGCAACAGCTTGCCCGCGGTATAGAAAATTGTGAAGTCCGGGTACCCTCGAGCGATGCGCTGACGCACCCCAAGAAAGAGCAGCACGTGTAGGCACAGGATTCCGGCGACAAAGACGCGCACGAGCCGCGGATGTAATCTCAGTCTGCGCTCCGGAATCGATTGGGCCTTTTCTGCCACGATGGATCGCGATTGTACCTTGGATGAACCACACCCAGTATGATGGACCGCTGGCCATGAACAAAGACGCGCATACCAGAACTGCATTTCTCGCGGTCCTTTTCCTCGGCCTCTTCGCCATGGCGGCACGCAACTCGACCGATCCAGATCTCTGGTGGCACCTCGCAACCGGCCGCTTCATTGTTCAGCACAGAGCTGTTCCTCATACCGACGTATTTTCTTACACGAGTATCAACAAGCCCTGGATCGCGCACGAGTGGCTGAGCGACGTTCTCTTTTACCAACTTCACCACTCTACCGGATGGTCTGGCTTGATCGTTCTTTCTGCCGCTGTGATTGCTGTCGCTTTTTTTCTGCTATACCTGCGCTGCGGCACGAATGTGTACGTGGCGGGCGTGGCCACGCTCTGTGCCGCCCTCGCCACTCGTCCCGTCTGGGGTGTGCGCCCACAGGTTCTTTCGCTCTTGCTTACGAGTTTGTGGCTGCTGCTTCTCGAGCGCTCCGAGCGGCGGCCTAACCTGCTGTGGTGGACGTTTCCACTCATGCTTCTCTGGGTAAACCTTCACGCGGGCTTTGCCGTGGGCATCGCGCTCTTTGTGTTATTCATCCTGGGAGATTGGATTGAAGGCAGACTCGGCTATCGGCCAATGAACTACCTCAGATTTCCCTTGTTCATTCTCGTGCTCGATCTGCTAGTGGTGCCGCTCAATCCCAACGGTGTGAAGCTTTTCTGGTATCCGATTCAAACTCTGCGATCCTCCGCCATGCAGAGCTTTATCGCCGAATGGGCTTCGCCCAACTTCCACCAGCCAGAATACTGGCCGTTTCTTCTGATCATTCTCGCGACGTTCGCTATGGTGTGCTTACGGCCCACGAGCATCCGCCTTCGCGACCTGCTCCTGTTGATCGTCAGCCTGTTTGCCGCCCTCCGCTCCATCCGGCTCATACCATTGTTTGTTCTGATCGCGGTCCCGCTCATCTCAAAGCAAATCGCGGAAGGGCCTCGAGCACGGCCGGTGAGCGCAGCGCCGCGGAGCCATCTGCCTCCACTGGCGCGCCAGGTCCTGAATTCTTCGCTCATTATTGGCATGGCAGCATTTGCCGCCTTGCACACGGTCCAAGTAATTCAGCAACAGCCACAGAGCGAAGCCCAGCACTTCCCCGAAGCTGCCGTCGCGTTTCTGCAGGCGCACCCGCCCGCGGGGCCCATCTTCAACAGTTACGACTGGGGTGGATACCTCGTCTGGAAGCTATATCCCGCCATCCATATCTTCATCGATGGCCGGGCTGACCTCTACGGCGATCAGTTTCTCCGTGAGTTTGCAAATACTTACGGCTTCAAAGACGACTGGCAGCAGACCTACGACCGCTGGCATATTCAAACCGTTGTGGTGCCAGTAGATTCCGCCCTGGCAACCGGTCTGCGCAGCGCCACTGGCTGGACGGTCGTCTTCCAAGACCATCAGGCCATCATCCTCACCCGCTCTCCGATCGCTGCCATCGACGCTTCTTCGCCTTTTGCACGCCCCTCTGAAGCTCCGCGCAAGGGCAATAGCACCCCTCTGCACGACGGTTACCCTGGGTATGCAAGAAATTACACCCTTGACACCCACTTGCGGGTTATTATTGTGGCTAACATCTCCCCCGCAAGCGGTGTACGAGTAACTGGGACGCAAATCCCGGCAGGACTAACGCCTTTATCTGCTTGGAAAAGCTGTTCTAAACGCTTGATCTCGTCTAGGAGGGCGAGCTATGGAGTACCTGCGCAAGTTGTGGCGTGACGAAGAAGGACAGGACATCGCGGAGTATGCGGTGATGCTGGCCGTGATCCTCGTGATCGTGGTCGGTACCATCCGGCTGATCGGCTCCAACGCGAACAATGTCTTTTCGAATGTCGCCAGTTCGATTCAGTAACGTGCCAGTTCGCTTCAACCACTTCGTTTCGCAAGGCGGGGCCGCGCATGCAACCGGCGCGCGGCGGTTTTCCGCTTGGGACTGGCGCAATCGTCTTTACCCGTGCTGATGGAGCACTATGAATCGCAGTCGTTTATTGATGATCGGAGCGCTGGCTCTGGCGCTCGGCGGCCTCGTCAGTGTTGCCGTCTATAAAAACCTGCTCGGGCGCGGTCCGGCAACCGAACCTGGGGTCGAGGTCGTGGTCGCCGCCAACGACATTCAAGTCGGAGCGCGAATCGAAGAGCACGATATTCATCTCGTGAGGTATCCAGCCTCTGCTCTCCCGGCTGGAACTCCCACGAAACGCTCGCAAGTGCTCGGGCGCGGCGTAATTCTGCCCATAACGAAGGGCGAATTTATTCTGCCCAGCAAGCTCGCTCCCGAGAATGCCGGCGCCGGTTTGCCGGCGCTGATTCCTCCGGGAATGCGCGCTGTCTCGGTGCGGGTGAATGAAGTTGTGTCGGTCGCGAACTTTGTCGGACCAGGAACGCGCGTCGACGTGCTTCTTACCGGAACTCCCGGCGGCGGGTTGGAATCCCAGACCACTACTGTTTTGCAGAATGTCGCCGTCATAGCCGCGGGCCATAATCTGGAGCGCAACGCCGCTGGCGAGACCCAAAATGTCCCAGTCATGACGTTTCTCGCATCCCCTGAAGACGCCGAGAAGCTCACTCTTGCCAGCGCCGAAGGCAAGATCCAGTTGGTTCTACGCAACCCGCTCGACACTCATCAGGATCCCGTGGATGCCGCCAATGTCAGGGAGTTGTACAAAGGCGTGGCGCCGCCTCCGGCACCGAGGCCCGCTGTTCACGAGGTAAAGCACAAAGTTCAGCCCCCGCCCACGCCCTCGGTTCTCAGTGTTGAGGTCTATCAGGGCGACAAGCAAAAGGAAGAAGTTAAGTTCCCCGAACAAAGTAATAGTAATGAAGACCCGAAATAGTGGAAGAATCCTGGGCCTGCGCCTTGGGCCTTACAGCAGTTTTCCTCATGGGAGAGGAATGTCACGATGAAGTTTCGCTTGCTGCTCTCGCTCGCCGCCGCGCTGTTGCTTCTGCCCCCGATCGGGCCGCAACCGGCGTTGGCCGCGCCACGGCAGTCTCCTTCCGCCGAGCAATCTGCCGCCGCGCCCCAAACCACGCTTCCTCCACAGTCATCTCCCAACCAGGGTTCGGCTCCGCTCCGCGTAATGGTCGACAAGTCGCTGCTTATCAACACCACTGAGCGTCTCAAGCGCATTTCTGTTAGCGATCCCAACGTCATCTACGCCACCGTCGTGACTCCTACCCAAATTCTGGTCCATGGACGCTCGCCGGGTGAGGTTTCCCTGCTCATCTGGGACGAGCTCGAGCGCTCTCGCAGCTTCGACGTGCGCGTCGATGTCGATGTCAGCGCCTGCGCGGAAGAAGAACATCGCGTCTTTCCCGACGAACAGATCGCCGTCACCCCGTCCCGCGCCGCCATCGTTCTCGCCGGCCACGTCAGCACCGAAGATGTTGCCAAGCGCGCCGGCGAACTGGCTTCCGCGTACTCGAAGAACGTGATCAATGTGCTCACCTTCGGCCCAGTCGGCGCCCAGGAAGTCCTGCTGGAAGTAAAGTTCGCCGAAGTCGACCGTTCGGCTCTAACCCAACTCGGCATCAACGTTTTTTCGACGGGCGCGGCTAACGTGATCGGAACCTCGACCACCGGCCAATATGGCGGCTTCGGCCCGCAGAATATTACCCAGACTCAAGGTCAGAACACCCCCGTCACCACTAACGAAACTGTCAGCAGCATCCTCAACATGTTTCTGTTCCAGCCCAACATTCACCTGGGCGCGGTCATTGAAGCGCTGCAAACCAAAAATCTTTTGCAGATCCTTTCCGAGCCTAGCCTGATGGCGGTAAACGGTAAGAAAGCCAGTTTCCTCGCCGGCGGCCAGTTTCCCTTTCCCATGGTTCAGCCCGGCCAGGGTTTCACCGCCGTCACCATCGCCTTCAAAGATTTTGGCGTGAAGCTCGACTTCACTCCCGTCATCATGCCCAACGGCAATATTCACCTCACGGTCGCACCTGAGGTCAGCACGCTGGATTATGCCGATGCCATCACTATTTCCGGTTTTACAGTTCCGGCATTGAGCACACGCAAAGCGGAAACCGAGTTTGAGCTTCGCGATGGGCAAAGTTTTGCCATCGCCGGCCTGATCGATAATCGCGTCACCGAAACCTGGAACAAGATTCCGTTTCTTGGCGACATTCCGATCCTGGGCGCATTTTTCAAGAGCAAGAACCTCTCGAAGAGCAATTCCGAACTGATGGTTCTTTGCACGGTTCACAAGACATCCCCCTCTGCCGAACCTCCGGCTACCCCTAAGAATCCTGCGCCTTTCCTCGACAATGGAAAGTTCGACGGCAAGAAGAAGCCTTCAGGAATGTAAGAGGGTTGGCAACGGTGTGAGCCCGGCGGAAAGAAAAGAATTGAACAGCAGTCGATAGTGTATGCCAGAACTTTCAGTAGTGATCGTCGCGACGGATAACGAACAGCGCACCGTGCTGCAGGTGCTGGTCGATGGCACCAGTGTCGCGCGGACCGTTCATATCTGCGCCAGCTACCCGGTCGCGGCCTCCGACCCCGTCACCCGCCGCGTACAGGCTGCGAATCCGGACGTCGTGATGGTCGATATCCCCACTGACAACTCCGGCACAGCCCTGCGCGCCGTCGAACTGCTGCATCAGGAATTGCCCGAATCCGCCATATTTGCCATTGGCAGCCTCAACCAACCGCAGGTGATCGTCAGCGCCATGCGCGCCGGGGCGCGCGAATACATCGAGCGCCCCACCACCACCACCGATCTTCTCGAAGCCTTCGTTCGCCTCACCACTGCCCAGCGCCGCGTCCAAAAAGAAGGTCCGCGCGGCAAAGTATTTTTTGTAGTGAACGCCAAAGGGGGTTGTGGCTCAACCACCATCGCTGTGAATCTTGCCTTGGCGTTGCAAGCCTCGCATGGCCAGACCGCGCTCGTCGATCTCGCGCCGCTCGGGCACGCCGCGTTGCATCTCAATCTCAAACCGCTTTTCAACATTTCCGATGCCACTCGAAACCTTCACCGCATGGATAGTTCTTTGCTCGAAAGTTTCATGACGCGGCATAACGGCGGCCTGCAATTGCTGGCCGGACCGAATGCCCCGGCATCGCTTGAGCCTTCGACCGCTGAATTCGTCCGTCTCTTCGACATGCTCGTAAGTCATTATCGCTATGTCGTGGTCGATAATTCCTCGCGGCTCGACGCCGCCAGCCGCCTGGTGGCCAATCTATCGGAGTGCGTTCTCCTGGTTGCCTGCACCGACGTCGCCTCGCTATGGAGCGCCGCCCGGGTGCAACAGTATCTGGGAGAATCCGGCAACCGCGAGCGTTTGCGGCTGGTGCTCAACCGTTTTCGAAAAGTTCCGGGCTTCAGCGAAGCCGATGCCGAAAATGCCGCCGGGGTAAAATTGCTTTGGCGCGTTCCCAACCAATACTTCGCGGTTTCCTCGTCGATCGACCGGGGCGCTCCCGTGATGGAGCAAAGCCACACCGAGATTGCCCGTTGTTTCTCTGGCCTGGCGCATGAGCTCACGCGCAACGATGTCGATGTGAAGCGCGCCGCCTGGTCGCTGTTTAAGACTGTGTGACGATTTCTGTGTGACGATTTAAGACGTTATGGCGAATCTGCAAACCTTCGAGCGCAGCGAGTACCAGCAGGTAAAGGCCGACCTGCATCGCAAAATCCTCGACCGCCTCGATCTCGAAAAACTTGGCCGCACCAATGGAGACGCGGCCCGCGAAGAAGTTCTTGTTCTGATCCGCAACTCGGTGAACAGCGAAGTCGTTCCCCTCAGCTTCGCCGAGCGCGAGCGCCTCTCACGCGAGATTCTCGATGAGATCTTCGGCCTTGGCCCGCTCGAGCCGCTGCTCAAAGATCCCACCATCTCCGATATCCTCGTGAACCGTTTCGATCGCGTCTACATCGAGCGCTCCGGCAAACTCGAACTCACCGGTTTGTCGTTCAAAGACAATCAGCACCTGATGCAGATCATCGAGCGCATCGTCTCCCGTGTCGGCCGCCGGGTCGACGAATCTTCTCCT
>JASHTD010000489.1 GCA_030040725.1 Candidatus Sulfotelmatobacter sp.
GAGCCAATCGGCGAGGCGGGCGGAGATGACGGATTCGCCTTCGGATTCGGCCTCGAGGATGGCCTTGAGGTAATCCTCTTTGGAGACAGTGATCATTGGAGAAATTATACGATGGGAGGTTAATTGCAGTTAAAGTTCTTGGCGCAGAAAAGCTACGACGGCTACAGAAGGACTGAGATCCCTCGGCCCGCTGGTAAAAGCGCGGGCCTTCGGGATGACGCAGTCGAGGGTATAGGGATTCTTCGCCTTGCGCTCGCTTACGCTCACGCTTTGCTCAGAATGACATCGCGAACGAAGGCGGAGATTTTCGGCTCCCTGAGAAAAGCAGGTTCCTCGCGGAGGCTTCGCCTCCGTTCGGAATGACAGTGGTTTGGAGAGGTGGGTTTGACAGGTTTTGTTAACGTGCCCTAACCTTGATTTTCTTCTATGAGGATCTTGGTTCTAGGAAGCGGAGGGCGGGAGCACGCGCTGGTGTGGAAGCTGCGGCAGTCGGAGCGCGTGTCGAAGGTTTATTGTGCGCCGGGAAATGGAGGGATTGCGGAAGAAGCCGAGTGCCTGCCAGTGGATTTGAAGAGCCTGGAATCGATGGTCCCGCTGGCAGAACGATTGAAGCCGGATTTGACGGTGGTCGGGCCTGAGTTGCCGCTAACGCTTGGGGTGGTGGATGAGTTTACTCGGCGTGGAATGACGGTATTTGGGCCGACGAAAGCGGCGGCGCAACTTGAGTGGAGCAAGAGTTTTGCGAAGGAATTCCTGCAGCGGTACCGGATTCCGACGGCGGCGTACGCGATTTGCGATTCGATCGAGGAAGTGCGGGCGGCTTTGAAGCGCTTTCATGCGCCAGTGGTGGTAAAAGCGGATGGATTGGCGGCGGGCAAGGGAGTGGTGATCGCGGCGAGCAAGGAAGAAGCGGCGAGCGCGGCGGCGGAGATGTTCAGCGGGAAGATGGTGGGTGAAGCGGGAGCGCGGGTGGTGCTGGAAGAATGTCTGAAGGGCGACGAGCTTTCTTTTCTTGTGTTGAGCGATGGAGAGCGGGTCGCTCCGCTGGTGGCGGCGCAGGATCACAAACGTGTAGGCGATGGAGATACGGGTCCGAATACGGGAGGGATGGGTGCGTATTCGACGGCGGACATTATTGATGCGCAGATGCGCGACTGGCTGGTGAATCATATTGCGCGGCCGGTTGTCGCGGGAATGAAGGCGGAGGGCGCGGAATATAAAGGAGTGCTGTATTGCGGTCTGATGATGACGGCGAAAGGGCCGATGGTGCTGGAGTTCAATTGCAGATTTGGCGATCCGGAGACGCAGCCGATTCTGATGCGGATGGAGAGCGATCTGGTGGATGCGCTGGAAGCATCGATCAGTGGGCGGATGGACGAAGTGGAGTTGAAATGGTCTGAGGATGCGGCGGTTTGCGTGGTGATGGCGTCGGGAGGGTATCCGGGGACATTTGAGGCCGGGAAATGGATTACGGGACTGGATGAGGCGGCGAAGGTTGATGGCGTGAAGGTGTTTCATGCAGGGACGACGAAGAGGGATGGAAGTTTCTATACTTCCGGTGGGCGAGTGCTGGGAGTGACGGCGCGGGCGGGGTCGTTGGAGAGCGCCGTTGAGCGGGCGTATGAAGCGTGTGGGAAGATCGAGTTCGATGGAGTGCACTATAGGAAGGATATTGCGGGGAGGGCGGTGAAGGGATAGGTTCCCACGTCTCGCAAAGGAGGCGAGACATGGGGGCACCCGGCACGAATGCGATGGTGGAGATTCTGCCAGGGCGGCGAGCGACGTTTAGGGGATAGGGATCCTTCGACTGCGGTTTTGCTTCGGGAAGGCGAAGCAAAATCCTCAATCAGGATGACAGTGCCGCGGAGCTTATTCCCACTTCTCGCAAAGGAGGCGAGACATGGGGCACCCGGCACGGGCGGAGAGTCTTACAGTTGTAGGGATCCTTCGGCTGCGTTGCACTTCGCTTCGCGAAGTGCAGCTCCGCTCAGGATGACAAATCGCGTGGAATCCGAACAAAATCAAGTACGAGGAATCATGAACAAAATACTGGTTTCGATTGTGATGGGGAGTGATTCGGATCTGGAGATTATGCGGGAGGCTGGGAAAGCTCTCGAGGAGTTTGGGATTACGTATGAGATTGATGTGACGTCGGCGCACCGATCGCCGGACCGGACGGCGAAATTTGCACGCGAGGCGGCGAGCAATGGCATTCGCGTGATCATTGCGGGAGCGGGCGGGGCGGCGCATCTGGCGGGCGTGATTGCGGCGCATACGACGCTGCCGGTGATTGGAGTGCCGATTCCTTCCACGTCTTTAAATGGGATGGATTCACTGCTCGCGACGGTGCAGATGCCGGCTGGGATTCCGGTGGCGACGGTCGCGATTGGAAAACCGGGGGCGACGAATGCGGGGATACTGGCGGCACAGATGATTGGGTTGAGCGATGCGGCGGTCGCGAAGAAGCTGGAGGCGCACAAGGAAAAGCTGGCGCGCGTAGTGGAGGAGAAATCGAGGAGGTTGAAGGAATCGAGTAAAAGTCAAAACCCCCACCCTTAAATCGCAAAAGGCGCGATTTTGGGATGGGGCACCCGCCGCGTTGCTCGTATCTTGGGGACGTTGTTTGGGAGATCCTTCGCTTGGTTAAGGCAGCTTCGCTCGGGATGACGCCGATGGTCGTTGCACCGGATGTTTGGATTGGAACCTTCTTCAGTGTTCCTAGTAATAGAGATCCTTCGACTGCGAAATTGCTTCGCGATGCGAAGCAATTTCTCGCTCAGGATGACAGTATGAGGCTTGCCCAACTTCACTCGACCGGACAGCCGTGGGCGGCTGTCCCTACACTTTCTTCTCAGAGCTTCTGAGGGCTGCGCAGCGGTTTGCGGGCGAAGGGGGCGAGGCTCTCGAGAAATTTGCGGATCACATCACGATCCAGTTCGGAGATTTCGACGAATCTCAATCCTGCACCGACGCCGGGAGTGCGATGCGCGATTACGGCGGTGGCTTGAACTTTGGATTGCCCGAACCAAACGCCAATTTTTACTTTTGTTCCCGGCGGCAACTGCAGCGGAATTTCGATGTAACAGCCACCCAGGCTAAGATCTGTGATGGTGCCGCGCAGGGAGGCTCCACCCTCGACGTGAACCTCGATGGAATTCTGACAACGGTAGCGAGCGTCTTTTCGTCGCTCGATGCTGCCGATCTGGTAGGCATCCTGGGCGTCGGGGGGGAGAGGGAAATCCCACAGAGGTTTTTCGGGAGCGATATTCAGCAAGCCGACATGACCGGCGGTGGCGGTGCCGGCAGCGCCGATCCATTTCACGCGGAAATGGACGCGATTGTTGCCGTAGGTGAGGCCGACGATCTCGTCGATCTTGAGGTGAGAGTGAACGCCGGCTAATTCGGCACCGGAACGGCTGACGCAGACAGTTTGGGCCTTTTCGGAGAAAACCTGGCCTTGACTGTCTGTGCCGAAAATGCGCACCGGCACTGCGATTTGTTTGCGGGGCTGGCTGCGCCTGCCCAT
>JASHTD010000490.1 GCA_030040725.1 Candidatus Sulfotelmatobacter sp.
TTTGTCGATGCGCCGAGGGAACATACAGCGTCGTTTTTTTCCTGCGTTGACATGTTATACACATGAAAGTATGCTCATAACATGTCGAAGATGATTCAACTTAGAAATGTCCCCGACGCCTTGCATCGTGGACTAAAAGCCCGTGCCGCGATAGCCGGCATGTCTCTTTCGGATTATCTGCTGGCGGAGATCAGAGAAATCGCCGAAAAACCCACGCTCGCTGAGTTGCGCGAACGCTTGCATGCGCGCAACCGGGTCGCGGCGCAAATCGACAGCGCCCGCCTGGTCCGCGAAGAGCGCGACGCCCGATGATCGTTGTTGATGCCTCCGCGGCCATCGACTGGCTTCTGCAGACTCCGCCGGGTAAAGAAATCGAGCAGCGGATTTTTTCGCGCAGCGAAAGCCTGCACGCACCTCATCTGCTCGATCTGGAGGTCATTCAGGTGCTGCGGAGATTGGTGCGTCACAGAGTTATATCGAGCAACCGCGCCGGCGACGCGGTCCGCGATCTGCTTGATCTGCGGATCACGCGGTACCCTCACGACGTGCTTGTGCCGCGCATCTGGCAGTTGCGAGACAACTTTTCCGCGTATGACGCAGCCTATCTTGTTCTTGCGGAGAAGCTGAGCGCGACTCTGCTGACGCGCGATAGCGGATTTGCAAGGCCCTTAGGACACAGAGCTGAGATTGAGGTTTACTGACGATGACTTCGGACCCTCGCAAGTAAGCTTGCCCAAAATGAGACCGGCCCACATCCGTCGCGTCTGTTCGCTGATTTTTGCACCTGGAGCTCTGCTATAGTGAACCCCTACAACGTAAGGAGATCCCATGGCTGGAAAAAGTCTCAACCGGGTTCAACTGATTGGCAATCTGGGCAAAGATCCTGAGGTGAAATACACGCCGCAGGGGACGCCTGTGGCCAAGCTGACCATCGCCACCAACGAGCGGTTCAAAGATAAGAGCGGCGATTGGCAGGACCGCACCGAGTGGCACAACGTGGTGCTGTGGCAGCGGCTGGCCGAGATCGCCGGCGAGTATTTGAAAAAAGGCGGCAAGGTCTACATCGAAGGACGGCTGCAAACCCGCTCCTGGGACGACAAGACCAGCGGCCAGAAGAAATACATGACCGAAGTCGTGGCAAGCGATCTGATTCTGCTCGGCGGACGTGGCGAAGGCGGCGGAGAGTTCAGCGGCAGCGCGCGCGGCGCAGGCGCATCGGCGGGCGGCAATAATTTCGACCAGCGTGTGCCCGAGCACGAGCCGGCGGGAGCGGCCTCGGGGCCCATCACGGACGAGGATATTCCGTTCTAGAACTGCGGACTGTGGCTCTGCACCCGAGTTACCTGATGGCCTGAGAGTAACTGGCGCGCGACCGAGGCACACGGATATTCTGCCTTCAGCCGACTAGGAATGTCATAATTGAAAGTGGCGGCCACGGTACATGTATTGGCGCTTTATCGTGGAGAATCGCAATGACGATTGATGAACGTCTCGATAGATTGACCCAGCGCCATGAGGCGCTGACGCAATCGGTCGAACTCTTACTGCGCGAAAGTCAGGAACATACTCGCGAAATTGAAGAACACACCCGGCAAGTCACGGCCTTGCGGGACGCGAGCAATGCGCTTTTACAGATCGCGCAGATCCATGAGAACCGCATCTCCGGGCTGGAAGATAAGACATAAGTGCGGCTTTTGGACGCTGTTCCGCGTGTGCAGCTTAGCAATCTAATCGGAACCGTCAATATCCGGGCGGTGTCTAATCCGGCGTGAATCTTCTCCGCAGGCTTGGCCGCGCTGTCCTCGCAATCCTGCTTCGAGCATGCGTCGTTGTCACACTTCTGCTCGCAGCTATCCAGATTGAACAGCACGTGCTACGGCGGCGTGCGGAGCGGCTACTGTCCGACGTGCGATCTCTCCGGATTTACAAGACCACCTTCGGCGACGTCCGAAGTCTTGGCCGCAGATGGGGGACGCTCACGCATTGGGGCAAGGCATGCACGCCGCAGTCATGCGGGTTCGAAATCCTGTGGGCAGATTTTTTCTCCTCGCGGTCCCTCTGGGGCGTCACGCCCAACATGTATCATTGGCTCATCCTTGCGGGCGCACGTCCTCAGCAGGTATTTGCAGATCTGCAGGTAGAAAACGGCCTTCTCACCAGCGAGTATTTCCACGTCACGGTTGGCGCTCCAGGCAGCTGGGACTCCGGCCAATGGTGGGACTATGGACTGATAGGCAGTGCAGGCGCCGCCCCGAACATTCTGAAAGATCGTCAACTTCCACCAGAGCATCCGCCTTACGCTGTGACCATGCCTAGCGGGTGCGAGATCTGCAAAGCCATTGGCTTTGTCTTCGACCCATCGCTGGATCCCGCCACCGTCGACCACTTTATGCAGTTCGATCTTTCATGCCTTACGCGGTGGATTCACCCCTGCCTCACCGAAGCAGACATCATGCCGAACGCATGGGCGCAGGTAGAAGTGGACCGCAGATCCGCAAGACACTGACGGAGGCACCGTGTCAGTGCACCGCGCTCGCCGCGCCGGCCTTTCTGATCGCTTTTTTCAAAGTAAACACCAGCGGGATGCAGGCGAAGCAGGCCAGCGCCATATAGCGGAAATCGTCGACATAAGACCACAACCGTGCCTGTGCATTCATAGCTCCGTTGAAAAGTCCATACGCGCGGCGTAAGGCGTCGGGCGGCGACGCTCCCTGAACAACGAGAAACTGATTTAAGCCGGCGAGCGCGCCGTGCACGCTGACGCGCCCCGGATCGATATGCCGCACCATCTCGTTGCGATGGGTTTGTTCGTGGCGCGCCACGATCGTATTCACCACCGAAATCCCTATACTCCCGCCGATATTGCGAAACAGGTTATACAAACCGCTGGCGTTGCCGATTTCTTCATTCTTCAGAAATGCCACAGCCGTCGTCGAAAGCGGGACGAAAACACATCCTGAGCCGAATCCGCTGATCAGAATCGCCCATAGAAATGTCCACTGCCCGATGCTGAGATTGACTAGGCCGAACCACAGGCTGGCAACTCCAAACGTTCCGAAGCCGAAAGCGATGAGCCATCGGTTGTCGATCTTTGCGGTGAGATAGCCGATGAGCGGCATGGCGACTATTGCGCCAACGCCGCGCGGGCTGACGGCCCATCCGGCGGCGAGAGCGGTGTAGCCCAACAATTCCTGATAAAAGAGCGGCAGCAACGTGATCAAGCCGTAGATGCTTGCGCCAAAAAGGCCAATGAGAACGCATCCCAAAGTGAAATTGCGATGGCGGAAAACTCTCAGATCGACCAGCGGCTGGCGGTGACGGAATTCGCGAATCAGAAATGCGATCAGGCTGATCACAAGAATCGCCGCCGCCCAGCGAATCCACGTGGCGCCGAACCAGTCATCTTCCTGGCCTTTGTCGAGAATGATCTGCAGGCAACCCAGCCACACCGCAAGCATGCCCAGGCCGATGCCGTCGAGTTTGCCGGCTTTAGCATTTTTGATATAAGGCGGATCCTGCACATATCGCGAAATCATGAAGATGGCGAAGATGCCGACGGGAATGTTGATATAGAAAGCCCATCGCCAGGAATACGTGTCCGTGAGCCAACCTCCCAGCGTGGGTCCGAGCACAGGCGCCACAACAACTCCCAGCGCGAATGCCGCCATAGCCATGCCGCGTTTCTGCGGCGGAAAGCTCTCCAGCAAAATTGCCTGCGAGAGCGGCTGCAGCGCTCCTCCGCCGGCGCCTTGAACCGCTCGTGCGATCAGAATCATGCCCAGGCTCGCCGCCGATCCGCAGACGAACGAAGAAACCGTGAAGATCACGATACAGGCGATGAGGAAGCGCTTGCGCCCGAAGCGCAGAGAAAACCACGTGCTGGCGGGTAAAATCACCGCGTTGGCCACGAGGTAGCTGGTCAGGACCCAGGTGGCTTCGTCGTTCGTCGCCGAGAGGCTGCCGGCGATGTAAGGCAAGGCGACAGCGGCAATGGAAGTGTCGAGCACCTCCATGAATGTCGCCAACATGACCGCACTGGCGATCAACCACGGATTGGAGGCGGCTTGCGGATGCGGCTGATTCGGATTCAGTTGGGAAGGAGCGGCAGCCATTCTCTTTCCTGGCCTCGCCTATGAACCGCCCTCTGAACAGCCGATTTCAAAATAATGATCAGGACGAACCGTTCGTAACGGCGGGACTATAACAGATGCGCTAATGACTCCCTGGGTTTCAGCAAATCAATCCTGCATTTTCCGGTAGTGGTTCAGTTTGATTGTCATCCTGAGCAAGCCGCCTTTGCGAAGCGAAGGATCCGGGCGAGCCGCGCCTTAAGATCGCGCACTTGGCTCGCTTCCTTATCAAACTGAACCACTACCCATTTTCCGGGAAGCTTGACGGAGCCTCGGCAAAAGCGTTAATTGAGGAAGATAGCCTATGACTGAACAATTAGCCGATAAACAATGTGTTCCCTGCCGTGGCGGCGTGCCTCCGATCAAAGGAAAAGAATTGACTGCGCTGCACAAAAGCGTGCCGCAATGGATCGCGGTGAACGAACACCATCTTCAGCGGGAGTTCAAATTTCCTGATTTCAAGCAGGCGCTGGCCTTCGTAAATCGCGTGGGGGCGCTTGCCGAAGAGCAGGGACACCATCCCGACATTCTGCTGGCATGGGGCAAAGCAGGAATTACGCTATGGACGCACAAGATCGACGGACTGACGGAAAGTGATTTCGTGATGGCGGCAAAGATCGATCGGCTGAGCGCATAGTGAGACCAGGGCACTTCGCGATCGCTAAGAATACGCTTCCGGCCGCGATGACGGCTTGCGGTTACTGCTTTTGATCGCGAGAATCCACCATGCGGCAGGAATCAGCATCACGAATCCCGTCCAGGTCGCAACCGTACGTGCTGCAATTCCCGCATCCAAGACCCGTCCGCAGACGAAGGCCCCAGCGGCGATCGTGAACATCGAGAAAGCCAAATCAGCGGCGAAGACGCGCCCGCGAAAACGGTCGTCGCTGTGAAGCTGCAACAGCGTAGTTGAGAAAACCCACACGGTTGATCCTCCTGCATGCGCGACCAGGGCGCACGCGCTCGCCAGCCACACCGTGCCGCAGGTTCCCAGCAGCCCATACCCAAGAGCGATGGTGAGATAACCGATCAGAATCCCCAACTGCAGGCGGCTGTCACTGCGGCCAGCCCAGCGGGCCGAGATCATCGGTCCAAAAAGCGCGCCGACACCCCGGCCGCCGAGCAGGATGCTCATGCCGAGCATGGCTCCGCGCCCGGCCTCGATGTTATGCCAGTGCACGGCGAACTCGCGCGCTCCGAGAACCGTGAAGATCACCCAACTCGGCCCGATGTTGAGTTCTCCGGCTTTCGCAAAAACCGTAGGCAGGATGGTGCGGTGATTGCGAATGTAACGAATGCCCTCAATGACCGGGGAGAAATC
>JASHTD010000491.1 GCA_030040725.1 Candidatus Sulfotelmatobacter sp.
AATTCTTCGGCGACGAAGCCGAATCCATCCGCAAATTCGATCCCGCTTCCCAACGCTCCTCGAATCCCGTCGACGAAGCCCTGCTTCTTCCCCTCACCGAAACTCCCGTCAGCGAGCACCTTCTCGGCGCAATCCACGCCCGCCTCAGCGGCAGGCGAATCATTGGCTCGGGTCAGCCAGGCAGTGAAGAGATCATCGAGGCCGCCATCCGCTCCACCGGCGTCAATGTCTTTCCCGGCTGGGAGTTCTACTCTCCCGTCGCCGGCGCAACCAGCACGATTTTCGATTTTCTTCCGAACGCGCTCACTCTTCTCGACGAACCAGATCAACTCACCCAGGAATCTGATAAGTTCTGGACCCGCGTCTCTGAAGCTCACGAGCGCAGCGGCGTCGGCAATCTGGTTCGCCCCGAAGACCTGTACGTCGCTCCCGATGCATGGTGGGAAAAAACAAAATCCCTCCCCGGCGCGGACCTCGAGCATCTCGGCATCACCCGCGGCTCGGATGAACTAACCCAGACTGAAGCCGGATCCGAAAACACAATCTCTTTCCTCACCCAACCCTCGCCCCGCTTCCACGGCCAGGTTCCCGCCATGCTCGAAGAAGTTCAAAAAATCACCAAAGAAGGCAAGCGCGTTCTCCTCGCCGTTCCCAACATCGGGGAAGTCGAACGCCTCGCCGATGTCTTCACCGAATACAACGTCTCTTTCAAGCTCGGAAGCCGCACCCGTGGCGGTGAAAGCTACGCCGACGAAACCAGCTACTTCGCTGGAGAAATTTTCACCACCACGCTGGCCACAGCCTACGTTCCAGATGGCGTCCTCATCCCTGAAGCCAACCTCGCCATCTTCGGCTCCCGCGATCTTTTCGACGAATCCGAAACCGTTGGCTCGCGTTCGCAGCGTTCCAAATCCAAAGTCTCCGCATTTCTCTCTGATTTCCGCGACCTCCAGGTCGGCGACTACGTCGTCCACGTCGAGCACGGCATCGGCCAGTATCAGGGACTGAAAGAGATCAACCACGGCGATGGCCCCGCCGAATTTATGCTGCTGGAATTCGCTGAAGCCGCGCGCCTCTACGTCCCGCTCACCCGTCTCGATCTCGTCCAGAAATACCGCTCCTCTGAAGGTGTCAAGCCCGTCCTCAGCCATCTCGGCACGCAGGCTTGGTCAAAGACTAAAGCTCGCGTGCGCAAGGCCATGAAAGACATGGCCGATGAACTTCTCAAGCTTTACGCCGCCCGCAAAACCGCCGAGGGTCACGCGTTTCCGCCCGCCAACGAATGGTTCCGCGAATTCGAAGATGCCTTCGAATTCACCGAAACCGAAGATCAGGCGCAAGCCATCACCGATGTCATGCGCGACATGGAAACTCCCCAGCCCATGGATCGTCTTCTGGTCGGCGACGTCGGCTACGGCAAAACCGAAGTCGCCATGCGCGCTGCCTTCAAGACCATCAGCGACAACAAGCAGGTCGCTGTCCTCGCGCCAACAACTGTTCTAGCTTTTCAGCACTACGAAACTTTCAAGCAGCGCTTCGCCCCATTCCCCGTCACCGTAGAAATGATTAGCCGCTTCCGTAACGCGAAGCAGCAGAAAGAAATTCTGCAGAAAAACGAAGCCGGAAAAATCGACATCCTCATCGGCACCCACCGCATTCTTTCGAAAGACATAAAATTTTCCGACCTCGGTCTCCTCATCGTCGACGAAGAACAGCGCTTCGGCGTCCGCCACAAAGAACTCATCAAGCAAATGCGCAAGCAGGTCGACGTGCTCACCATGTCAGCCACGCCCATCCCGCGCACGCTCCACATGTCGCTCGTCGGCCTGCGCGACATGAGCGTGATCGAAACTCCTCCCAAAGACCGCATGGCGATCCAAACCGTCGTCGCTAGCTGGGACGAAAAATTAATCCAATCCGCCATCGAGCAGGAGCTCGAACGCGGCGGCCAGGTTTATTTCGTTCACAACCGCGTTGATACCATCTGGGAAATCGCCGCCAAACTTCAGGCGTTGGCTCCCAGATCCCGCATCATCGTCGGCCACGGCCAAATGTCCGAGGGCGAACTCGAAAAAGTAATGCTGAAATTCATGCATCACGAAGCCGACATTCTCGTCTCCACCACCATCATTGAGAACGGCCTCGACATTCCGCTCTGCAACACCATCCTCATCAATCGCGCCGAGCGACTCGGCCTGTCTGAGCTCTATCAACTCCGCGGCCGCGTCGGCCGCTCCAACCGCCGCGCCTACGCTTACCTGCTGATTCCGCCCGAAGTCGAACTTACGCCCATCGCCCGCCGCCGTCTCGCCGCACTCAAGGAATTTTCTGATCTCGGCGCCGGCTTCAAACTCGCTGCGCTCGATCTCGAACTCCGCGGCGCCGGTAACATGCTCGGCGGTGAGCAAAGCGGCCACATCGAAGCCATCGGCTTCGAGCTCTACACACAAATGCTCGAGCGCGCCGTCCGCGAAATGAAGGGCGAAGCCGCTCCCGAAGAAGCCGAAACCCAGCTCAATCTCGGTCTCAACATCCGCATCCCCGCCGACTACGTCCCCGAAGAAAATCAGCGCCTGCAAATGTACAAGCGCGTCGCCCGCGTCGACTCAGAATCGAAGCTGGAGGATGTCGAGATTGAAATAAAGGATCGCTACGGGCCGCCCCCGCCCGCCGTCCGCAACCTGTTCGAGTACGCCTCGCTCAAACTTTTGTGCATGAAAGTCGGCGTAAACGCCATCGAGCGGAAACGAGACTTCGTGACTCTGAAATTCCAGCAAAACGCTTCCGTCGATCCCGAGCAACTCGCCCGCTTCGTAAATGCCCAGCGCGGCGCCCAATTCAC
>JASHTD010000492.1 GCA_030040725.1 Candidatus Sulfotelmatobacter sp.
GCAGCGTGGACAGGGAAAACCGGAGACCTTCACGTTTTTGGGTTTCACCCACTACTGTGGGCAGCGCCACAGCAATGGAGCCTTCATCGTCTGGCGGATCACGGCGCAGAAGCGAATGGCGGCCAAGCTCAAAGCCATCAAGGCTGAGCTGCAACGCCGTAAGCATCAGCGCACGACCGAGGTCGGTGCTTGGCTTCGCAGAGTTGTGCTGGGTTACTACCAATACCATGCTGTCCCAGGTAATACGAGACAGTTGCGCATGTTTAGCCATCGCGTCTGCTGGCTGTGGCGAACCGTGCTTGTCCGCCGCAGTCAACGCGCTCAGGTAGGATGGGACCGACTCTATCCTCTCTTCAGCCGTTGGATTCCGCGACCCCGCATTCTGCATCCTTATCCCATGGCTCGCTTCGCCGCTACGCATCCTTGGCAAGAGCCGTATGCGTAAACGCGCACGTACGGATCTCTGCGGGGGGCGCTCAGCGATGAGCGTCCCTACCGCGACAGTTAGTTGAAAACGACCGCACGGCCGACAGTCGTTGAGCGCCTAGCCGAACCACTTTCAGCTCAGGCTAGAGACTCACCAACGGGAGCGTACGGTATCGCTTGCCGGTCAAACGAAATAGCGCATTCACCACGGCGGGCGAAATGACCGGGACCGGTGGCTCCCCGCATCCGGAGGGCGGTTCCGTGCTTGGAACGATGTGAACGTCGACGGCAACGGGGGTATCGACGATGTACGGAGGAGTGTAGCCGTCAAAGTTGTTCTGCTGGGCATAGCCTTTCTTGAAAGTGATTGCACCGTTCGCCATCAACTGCGACAGACCAAAGCTCATCCCAGCCTGAAACTGGCTCTCGATGGTCAGCGGATTCACGGCGATGCCGCAGTCAAGGGCGACGGTCGCGCGATGAATCCTAGGCCGATTATTCTCGATTGAAACATCTACCGCGCAGGCTACATTGGTTCCGAAGCACTCATGACAAGCAACTCCGGCGGCGTGGCCTTCGGGAAGGTGGTTTCGCCATGCGGCGCCTTTTTCGTCCAACAGATCCAGAACTCCGCGAATTTTTTTCTCGTCCGGTTTCAGCAGCTTGCGGCGATAGGCAATCGGGTCCGTTTCAGCGCGAGTCGCGAGCTCATCCACCAGCGTTTCCATTACGTAGGCAGTGTGCGTGTGCCCGACCGAGCGCCACCAGAGCACCGGTACGCTCGGAGCAGGCTGGTGCGCCGTGACGCTGAAATTGGGGATCGCGTAGGGATTGTCTGCAGCACCTTCGACGACGGTCTCGTCAACTCCGTTCTTTATGAGCATGGGCGCAAATGGAGTTCCGGCCACAATGGATTGCCCTACGATCACGTGCTTCCACGCCAAAGGCATCCCATCCGAGCCGACGCCAATCTCGACGCGGTGCGCGAACATGGGGCGATAGTAGCCGCCTTGTACGTCATCCTCGCGTGTCCATATGAGTTTTACAGGAATGCCTTTGAAACGCTTGGCAATAGTCGCCGCCTCGCGCTGCACATGAGAATCGGGCGTCGCTCTCCTGCCGAACCCTCCTCCGGCCATCTCGGTATGAAACGTGACCTGTTCCGGTTTCAGCCCGAGTGTTTCCGCAATCGCCATTTGGTCGAAAGTTTGAAACTGAGAACCAACCCAGACTTCGGCGTGATCGCCGTCAAACCGGATGGTGGTATTCAACGGTTCCATCGGAGAGTGAGCGAGATAAGGGAATTCGTATTCGGCATCGATGCGACTCGAGGCGCTGATGCCATCCAGCACGCTGAGGTCGCCGCGAGTCACGGCAACATTCCCGGGAGTTTGTGCCAGCGCTTTATATTTTGCGCGCAGCTGCTCGGTGTCTGCTGGTTCGACGTGCGAGAAATCCCAATCGACGGCAAGACGGTCGCGTGCCTGCTTCGCGGTCCAGAACTTGTCGGCGACGATAGCAACAGCAGTTCCTTTGCTGATCGTGGGAATTTCGAACACATCCATCACACCAGCCACGCTCCTTGCCGCCTTACCGTCAACCGATTTTGGAACTCCGCCGAAGATGGGAGGATGCGCCACAAGCGCAACCTTCATGCCGGGGAGATCGAGATCGAGACCGAATTTCTGTGAGCCATCGCATTTCGGACGGCTATCGAGCCGGCGCGTATCCTTGCCGATGAGCTTGAACTCGGACGCTTTCTTCAGCGGAACATTTTGCGGCACGATTGCGTGGGCCGCAGCATCGGCGAGTTCGCCGTATTTGGCAGATCGCCGGCCAGGACCGTACACCACACTGGCCTCAGTTCGACATTCTACGGCCGATACGTTCCATTGCTGAGCTGCGGCGGCGATGAGCATGGCGCGAGTTTTGGCTCCGAGTTCGCGGTACTGCTGAAATGAGTGTGCGATTGAGCCTGAGCCGCCAACCATTTGAATGCCAAACACGGGATCCTTGTAGACATCGGCTGCAGGCGCGAGTTGGGCGATCACATCCGCCCAGTCAGCATCCATCTCGTCGGCCAAAAGCATCGGCAATGAGGTCTGAACCCCCTGACCGAATTCAAGACGATTGACTTGAATCACAATCTTTCCGTCTGGCTGAATCTGGACGAAGGCATCCGGAGGATACGTCTTCGCCGGAGGAGCCTGTGCCAGAAGACTGGAGTCGAGATAAAGAGAGACGATCAAACCGCCGGCTGCTGTTGCCGAGACGCGCAGGAAGCTACGGCGGTTCAGACCTGATTCCGAATTCAACAGAGTGGTCGCAGGCATGACGTTCTCCTTTATGCGAGCTGCCCAGCGGCAGACTTGATGGCTTTGCGGATGCGAACATACGTGCCACAACGGCAAATGTTGCCGCCCATCGATTCCTCGATTTCCGCGTCTGTAGGTTTCCGCCGGCTCTTGAGCAAGGCCACGGCGCTCATGATCTGTCCGCTCTGGCAGTAGCCGCACTGAACGACGTCCTCGGCAACCCAAGCGTTTTGCACGGCACGGCCTATGCGATCTTCTCCAATGCCCTCGATGGTGACGATAGGACGGTCGCCGATCAGCGAAACAGGAAGGACGCAAGACCGGGTCGCGATTCCGGCGAGATGAACCGTGCAGGCACCGCATGCGGAGATGCCGCAACCGTATTTGGTGCCGGTCATTTTGAGATCTTCACGCAGAATCCAAAGCAACGGCGTACCGGGGTCGGCTGTGACTTCTCTTGTTTTGCCGTTTACCGTCAGTTTGTAAGTTGGCATAAGAGTCTCCGACTTCAAGGGTTCTGCGGACAAGGCATTCCTGTACTGACCCATGTCCGTGTGGCAGAAACAAATTCCTCGTGCGTAAGTGGCGGAAGAGAACGCTGAGTACCGTCGCGGCGGCGTCCTGGCTGAAACGCCCACAGCACCAGAGGCTCCTGCTCGTGATGCCGCAAGATGCCGGGGCCATCGAGGCTGCCATTCTTCGAACGATCGGTCAGCGATTGGCAAACCGCCGTACTCGACAAAATCCGGTCGTTCGTGTCCTGCCACTTCATCGAAACAGGAGCAAGGTGCCAGTTGTAAGCACCGGGAACGCCGGTGCTGTCTGCATTTGCGGACTGATGACAGGTAGCGCAGTTGAGGCCCGGAACGCCTTTACCTCCGGGTCCGCGAACAACGTTAAACAAGTGACGATGCCGATCATCGCCTTGTTCCGGATAGTTCGTAGCCGTGTGGCAATTAATACAGCGAGGACTAGTCAGCACGGAGTAGATCTGCTGCCAGGCAGCGAGGCCGGATTCACTCGTGGCAGATGAAGCTTGTTGAGCGTGGGCGGAAAAGGATGATTCTGGACGCGCAAGTTCTGTGATCAGAATGAGGACGACGAACAACCAACGGATTGCGCTGCAGGAGCACACGATGCGGAACCTCCTTTGTTCGTTCAGCCTTTTGCCTGCCGCGAAAAAGATTGGATTGATCTTACTCCACTCACGAGTTGCGCAGATGAAATGCACGCTTCGGGGGTCGGAGATACTGTGCAATCGATTTCCGCTCGAAGGCAAGGGGACCACGCTCGCATTGGAAGTCAGGGGTTTCTCTAACCCCCGA
>JASHTD010000493.1 GCA_030040725.1 Candidatus Sulfotelmatobacter sp.
ATCCCCGCGCTTGAGAAGTTGGTTGCGCGAAAGTCCTAGTCTGCTTTTTTCGCCGCTAATATCTGTTCTTGGAGAGTTCGTGTTCCGTTTGCTGCCCCGCTTCTTTGCGGGCAGCGTCGAGTAGTCAAATCGTCGATGAACTTATCTCTTGATACAATCCCCGTCGAGGGGGAAACGCATGGCTAACTTAGTTGAAATTGTTCGGGAATTGCGGAAAGAGCGAGATCAGGCGGCAAGCACCGTTGAACGCATCGACGCAGCACTCGCCGCACTTAACAATGGCTCGCATGCGAATGCGACGGGAACTCGAAACCGGCTGTCGGCGGCGGCAAGAGCGAGGATCGCAGCCGCGCAGAGAGCGCGATGGGCAAAAATGCGGGCGAATGGCGGGCAGAAACAAAACATCGTCAGCATGCCTAAAAAGAAAACAATGTCGGTAGCCGCTCGAAAGAAGATTGCCGCCGCCCAAAAGCTGCGCTGGGCGAAGATAAAAGCCACGCAGAAGAAGTCGGCCTAAGGGTCAAGTCCGGGGTTTTCAGTTCAGCGATTAGAACGGTGGATGTGTGTTCGCGCGCAGAGCAATGCGGCTCTGGTATGAAAACTCGTCGCTAGCCCACGCGAGCGAGAACAAGGAGGCACTGTTCTACCTTAACGCCTCCGCTACTTTTCCGGTGGCGATCAACGCCGCGATGCGCGCGAAGTCACCGTACATCATGCGGTCTTTATCGAGCGTCGGGCACACCGAGCGGATCGCCGCGTGCGCCACCTGTCCGCGCTTTGAGGTTTTCAACGGGGCCAGAAAGTCGATAGCTTGCGCAACTGCCATGGCCTCGATGGCGAGCAGGTTGCGTGTGTTTTCCACCACGCGCTTCAGCTTGTTGGCCGCTGTCATGCCCATGGAAACGTAGTCTTCTTTATTGCCCGAGGTGGTGATCGAATCGACGGACGCAGGATGCGCCAGCACTTTGTTCTCGCTGGCCAGCGCGGCCGCGGCGACCTGCGCCATCATGAAACCGGAATTCAAGCCCGCGCCCTGCGCCAGAAATGGGGGCAAGCCCTCGCTGAGCGCCGGATTGACCAGGCGCTCGATGCGGCGCTCGCTGATTCCGGCGAGCACGCTCAGAGCGATGGCGAGAAAATCCAATGCAAAGGCCAGGGGTTCCCCGTGAAAGTTTCCCCCGGAGATGACATCGCCGGAGGCGGCTGAACTTTGCAGCGGCGAAGTGGCCGTCTCGTCACGGTTCGTGCCGCCTACAAAAACCAGGGGGTTGTCGACGGCAGAGTTCGCTTCGATCTCAAAAACCTCTCGGCAGTGGGCTAGAGTATCGCGCACCGCTCCGTGGACTTGCGGAATGCAGCGCAGCGAATAAGCGTCCTGCACCCTACCGCAAGCGCGATGCGATTCGCGAATCTCGCTGCCCTCCAGCATCTTGCGCAGGTTCGCGGCGCTTTGTATCTGCCCGCTGTGCGGGCGTGCCCGATGAATGCGCTCGTCAAAGGCCGCATCGGTTCCTTTAAGTGCGTCGCAACTGAGGCCGCCCAGCACGTCGGCGGAATCGACCAGTATTTCCGCCGCCAGCAGCGCCAGCGTGCCCACCGCCAACATGGCCTGCGTGCCATTGATCAGGGAGATGGACTCTTTCGCCTCCAAAGTGACTGGCCTGATTTGCGCCCGCTTCAGCGCGTCTGCGGCCGCGATGCGCGAGCTATTCGATTCCAGACACTCGCCCTCGCCGATCATCGCCAACGCCAGATGCGCCAGGGGCGCCAGGTCGCCGCTTGCTCCCACGCTGCCTTGGGAGGGAACGAAAGGTGTGACACCCCGATTCAACATCTCGCACAACATGTCGATGACCACCGCGCGCACGCCGGAGTGGCCTTTGGCGAGAGAGTTGGCGCGCAGCAGCATCATGGCGCGGACTTCGGCGGCAGCGAGCGGTTCGCCGATTCCGACAGCGTGAGAACGCACGAGATTGACCTGCAACTCGCGAATCTGATCGCCAGCGATGCGCACATCGCTCAGCTTGCCGACGCCCGTGGTGATGGCGTAGGCGAGTTTATTGCCTGTAACGATTTCATCGACCACTGCGCGAGCGCTATCAACGAGTTCGCGAGCGTCGGCGGAGAGCAGCACCGGCCGGCGGTCTGCGGCAACCTCGCGCACCGCTTCCAGCGTAAGGTCATTGCCGTTGATGTGAAGGGCGTTCAAGATTCGCTTCCTGATTCTAGTTTCCAGTTTGGACGGCCGATGAATCTTTTCCCGCTGCCGCACGGAATTTTTCCAGGTACCTTTCCGGCAGCGCGGCAACTTTCATGTTGAGATCGGTGACGATGTGCGTGGTTTCGCCTTCGGCAATCAAAGTTCCGTCCTGCGCTCGCAGCAATTCGTACCCGAAATGGATGACCGACTCTTTTACGTTCAGCAATTGTGTGCGCACCAGAATCTCTTCGTCGTAACGTGCCGGGGCACGATAGCGGCATTTGGCCTCGACGACGGCGACGCAGCGTTCATCCTGCTTCTCCATCTCGCGGTAGGAGAATCCGAGTTGCCGCATGAGTTCGACGCGGCCGATCTCAAACCAGATGAAATGGTTCGAGTGATACACGATTCCCATCTGATCGGTCTCCGCGTAGCGCACGCGCAGCCGGGTTTCGTTGACTTGTCGATCGGGGAAATTCATTTTCCGCTCCACACAGGTTTGCGCTTTTCGAGAAACGAGGAAATACCTTCGCGAAAATCCGCCGTGGTTCGGATTGCCGCATTTTCGCGCACAGCGGCGCCGATGTGCGCATCGATTTCAGCGCGGGCATGATCGTTGAGCAGTTTCTTGGTCGCGCGTAGCGAAGCCGGACTGTTCTGCATGAGTTGTGAAGCAAGCTCGCGGGCGCGCGGGATCAGACTCTCTGCGGGCACAACTTCGTTGACTAATCCCATGCGCGCGGCTTCCTGTGCGTCAAAGAGTCTGCCCGTCAGCAAGAGATCGCGAGCATATTTCTCTCCGGTCTGCCGCAATAAAAAAGTCGAAACAATCGCCGGGACGAATCCAATGCGAACCTCGGTATAACCGAACTTGGCGTCCGGTACGGCGAGCGTGAAATCGCACAGCAGAGCCAGACCAGTTCCGCCGGCAATCGCGGGACCATTAACCGCGGCAATCGTGACTTTAGGAAATTCGTAGAG
>JASHTD010000494.1 GCA_030040725.1 Candidatus Sulfotelmatobacter sp.
GCGCAGAAGTTAAACGATGGAAGCCAAGGTCTGACGGAGAACTTTGACGTCGAGTCTCCCGCAACGACCGACAAGCTCCCTGACCACTTTTGTGCTGAGAACAATATGGTGACTGCGTGCGCAAAGTCAAGGAGCAATGCGACCCGCGGTCAGCGAACGACAGCGGACACGCACTTCGCAAAGTTTGGAGGAACCTCGATGCAAGAGCATGACTTGAATCACGTGAAGATTTTTCTGATTTGTCTGATTCTCACGAGTTCAGTGTGCGCTCAAACCAAGCCGCGAGCACGGGATTTGGGCGTTCCGTTCGATGGCGCGGCCGGACCACTGAACGCCATCACGGACGTCAAAGGAGTGGAAGTCGGCCACACTACTTTGATTTCAGGCGATGCGTCGTCGCCGGCAGGCGCTGGGCCGGTGCGGACCGGAGTGACCGCGGTTCTGCCCCGCGGCAAAGACTCCAGCGATCCTGTCTTTGCCGGATGGTTCACGGAAAACGGCAATGGCGAGATGACCGGGACAACCTGGGTTGAAGATTCTGGGTTTCTCGAGGGCCCCGTGATGATCACAAATACGCACAGCGTGGGAGTTGTGCGCGATGGCGTGATCGCCTGGCGGCTAAAACATCATGGCGTTGATGAGGAGGGATATGCGTGGTCTTTGCCAGTTGTGGCGGAAACGTGGGACGGTTATCTGAATGACGTCAATGGATTCCACGTGAAACCTGAAGACGCCTTTCATGCTCTCGACAGCGCGCGTGGCGGGCCGGTGGAAGAAGGAAATGTGGGTGGCGGCACGGGAATGATCTGCAACGAGTTCAAAGGTGGAATCGGCACCGCATCGCGCGTACTTGATGCCAAGTACGGAGGGTATACCGTTGGCGTGCTCGTGCAATGCAACTATGGACAGCGAAATCAGCTGCGGATCGCCGGTGTACCGGTAGGTCGAGAGATTGCTGGACCGAAAGTTTGGGATGACGATGTTGGCTCGATTATCGTTGTGGTTGCCACGGATGCTCCGTTGATCCCGACGCAATTGAAGCGCGTGGCGAGGCGCGTGACGCTGGGACTGGGACGAGACGGAAGCTACTCCGGCGATGGCTCAGGCGACATCTTCATTGCCTTTTCCACTGCAAATCCCGGGGTATCGTCTTCCAAGGGTCTGCGGACGCTCACGATGCTGCCCAATGACGACATCAACCCGATATTCCTGGCCACGGTACAAGCCACAGAAGAAGCGGTGGTCAACGCTATGGTCGCGGCGCAGACGATGACCGGTATCCACGGTCACACGGTAATCGCGCTGCCCCACAATCAATTGCGCGAGGTTCTGAAGAAGTACAACCGGCTCACACATTAGCGTCGACGCCTTGAGCACCGGCGGGAAATTTCCCTGGTTTGCAGCGCATAAACCGAAGAAGGCCGTGTCATGCTGATCCACCCAGACCGTCTTTTCCCTGCCGAGCCGAGCTCACGAAAAATCGCGAAAAACTTGCATGCAGAGATTCGAACCCTGCCGATTGTGAGTCCGCATGGGCACACGCAAGCTGCGTGGTTTGCTTCGAATCAACTTTTTCACGATCCCGCGCAGCTTTTTGTTCAGCCCGATCACTACGTCTTTCGCATGTTGTATAGCCAGGGAGTGTCGCTGGACGATCTCGAGATCGGGCAGCCGGTCGCAAAGAATCCGCGGAGGATATGGCGCATTTTCGCCCGCCGGTATTACCTGTTCCGCGGCACGCCCACTCGCATGTGGCTGGACTATGCTTTTCAGGAACTGTTCGGAATGCAGGATCGTTTGTCGGAAAAGAATGCAGATTTTTATTTCGACAGCATTACAGAAAAACTTCACACACCTGAATTCCTGCCGCGCAGGCTCTACGATCGGTTCAATGTCGAGGTTCTCGCGACGACCGACTCGCCACTCGATTCGCTGGCGGATCATAAGAAGATTCGCGAATCAGATTGGAAAGCCAGAGTCATCCCAACATTTCGACCGGATCCCGTGGTGGATCCGGAGTTTCCTGGATTCCCGGAGAATCTGAAAAAACTGGCGGACCAGACCGGCGAAGATTCTTCGACCTGGCAAGGCTATCTCAATGCGCTTCGAGCGGCCCGAGCCCGCTTCCGCGAACTCGGTTGCACAGCCACCGACCACGGACATCCCACTGCGAGAACTGCGAATCTCTCGGCCAACGACGCTTCACAGCTTTTTAGCCGCGTCGTCGCCGGAACATCCGACACGCAGCAAAACGAACTCTTCCGCGCGCAAATGCTGACCGAGATGGCCGGCATGAGCCTGGAAGATGGCCTCGTCCTGCAAATTCACCCCGGCAGTTTGCGTAATCACAATCGTCATCTCTTCGAGCGTTTTGGGCGCGATATGGGCGCAGATATTCCCAC
The DNA here is from genome assembly GCA_030040725.1 of Candidatus Sulfotelmatobacter sp. Lineage (GTDB taxonomy): Bacteria > Acidobacteriota > Terriglobia > Terriglobales > Acidobacteriaceae > Sulfotelmatobacter. Next base: position 2,403 of record JASHTD010000494.1, read on the forward strand.
GCCAACGAACTACGTCGACGGACTCCGGCCGCTGCTCGATCGATTTGGCAACGAGCGCAATCTTACGATCATTCTTTTCACGCTCGATGAATCGACATATAGCCGCGAACTGGCGCCGCTCGCGGGACATTATCCTTGCCTTCGTCTCGGCCCGCCCTGGTGGTTTCACGACAGTCCAGAGGGAGTGATGCGCTATCGCGAGCACATCACCGAAACCGCAGGCTTCTATAACACGGTGGGGTTCAACGATGACACGCGAGCGTTTCTGTCGATTCCCGGGCGGCATGACATGGCGCGCCGCGTGGACTGCAGTTTTCTTGCAAAGTTGGTGGCAGAGCATCGACTGGAGGAAGACGAAGCGCTGGAAATCGCCCGCGACCTGACCTACAACCTCGTCAAGAAGGCATATCGATTGTGAAGGCGTAAATGGAGAAAACGGCAGCGCTGACAACCCAAGCGCAAAACAGCGCGCCTTTGCTCGAAGACAGGCCGCGAATGCGCTGGACCGTCTGCGCCATGCTGTTTTTCGCGACCTCGATCAATTACATGGATCGGCAGGTGATCGCCATCCTCAAGCCC
>JASHTD010000117.1 GCA_030040725.1 Candidatus Sulfotelmatobacter sp.
GCGTTCTTTCCGGCGGCGAAGCCGCTCGCCTGCTCTTCTGCAAGCTCATGCTGCAAAAACCGAATGTGCTCGTGCTGGATGAACCCACGAATCACCTCGATCTCGAGGCCATCAACGCGCTCAACATCGCATTGCAGCGCTATCAAGGAACGGTGTTTCTGGTCAGCCATGATCACGATTTGATCGACGAAGTGGCCACGCGCATCTGGCACTTCGAGAAAGATCACACGATCACCGACTTCAAAGGCACTTACGAGGAATACCAGGCAGCAGTCGTGGCATAGGTCAACAGCGTGCCGTTGAGCATTGGGCTCAAAGAATTAATAACGAGGGCACCCGTGGCAAACCTCAGCCACCTTGCGGGCTGAAGCACAGTCCGGTCATGCCCCCTCATAGCCTGTACAGGCAGAGGGCAATTTACGCTTTGTTCGACGTAGAACCAAAGCGCCAAACTGCGCCATCCCACTGCTTCACTCGGTGCATAGGCAATAGTCTCTCAGGCCTCGAATCTGAAACCGCGCGGTTCTTTGCACCATTTCTGTGGCATGTAAATCAACCAGGTTCTCCACAGATTTCCACACGGTTTCGTGTTGCGTTTCCGTCCGCAACTTGCGGATAATATCGGCGGGCAGCTAATTCGCGCATCCAGCCTGCGCATCAGGGCAAAGAAGTGTACAGCCGAGCTGATTTACTTCGCATTCTGCACCTTACGCCGCGCCAACTCGCGGGCTGGGAGCGAGCCGGGTTGGTCGTCGCCGCCACCTCGTACTGTTTTCCCGATCTGCTCAAGATCAAGAAAGTCCGGGACCTTTGCGCCATGAAGGTGCGTCCCGCCGTGATCCGGGAATCACTGGAGGCCATGCAGAGGCAAGCAGCGGGCATGGAAAATCCGTTGGTCGATGCCGGGGCTTCTTCTACAAGCCGGCATCGCGTTGCGTTCCGGCATGAGGGCAGGTTGCTCGAGCCAATCGCCGGTCAGTTCGTGATGGATTTCTCCTCGCGCGAAAAAGTTGTTACGAGCACGCCTATTCCAGATTCACCTCCGCAAACCAACGAAGCTGCGGTCTGGTTTGCGCGGGGAGTCGCGCTCGAAGAAGATCCGGCAACTCAGACTGCTGCGATGGCCGCGTACCAGAAAGTGCTCGAATTCGATCCTGCGCACGCCGCCGCGCACATTAACCTGGGCACGCTGCATTACAACCGGCAGGATTTTACGCTCGCGGAGAAACATTATCGCGCCGCGCTCGAGTCCGATCCGCGCTACGCGCTGGCCTACTTCGACCTGGGCAATGTTCTCGATGAAACCGGACGAGTGCAGGAAGCCATCCGGACTTACAAGATGGCGATTCAGCTCGCCCCCACCTACGCAGATGCGCACTACAACCTGGCGCTGGCGTATGAGAAAACCCGTGAACCGCGCAAGGCATTGAAACACTGGCAGGCGTATACCAAACTCGACACCACTGGACCGTGGTCGACCCACGCCCGCAATCAGATACAGCGCATCCTGCAAGCCGATACGCTGAAGCTCGTGCATTCGCGGAAAAACTGACGCGAACGTTCTCTTCCCGATTGGTCCTCAGGCCATTTGCGCATCAACATCCTTGACGGCGGATTCCTGCACCGGGAGCGACGCAATCACCGTCGTGCCGGTTGGGTTCGAGTCGATCCGCAAAGTTCCGCCCAATTGCCTTAAGCGCTCTCGCATCCCCCGAAAACCGACGCCGGCGCGGCCTGCGGTTCTCATCGCGAGGCTCTTTTCCGGCGAAATGCCTTTGCCGGCGTCGCGAACTTCCACCACCACCATCCGGCGATTGTCCTGGATCAAACGAATCGTGGCGCTCTCGCTGCCGGAGTGGCGATGGATATTCGTAAGGCATTCCTGCACCATACGGAAGATTGCGATTTCCATTTCATCCGAAAGCCGCCCGAGCGTTTCGGGTATCTGCAGATCGACCTTGATCTTGCTGCGTTCCGAGAAGCCGTCCACATACCAATGCAGCGCGGATGCGAGACCCGCTACATCGAGGAGCGGAGGATGTAGCAAATATGAGATGGTACGAATTTCAGAGCTGATCTGCTCCACCATCGCACGGCTGTCAGAAATGGTGCGAATCGCTGCAGGGTCGAGATTGGGCGAGTCCATCGTGATCGCGTCGAAGTTCATGCCTAGGGCGGCCAGAAGTTGGCCCACGCTGTCGTGCAACTCGCGCGCGATCTGGCGTCGCTCGTCATCGCGCAGTTGCTGCAGGCGGCCGGAAAGTTCGCGAAGGCTGTCGTTCGCCAGATTCAACTCGGCAGTGCGCTCCTGGACTTTCCTCTCGAGTTCGTCGTGAGCTTCGCGTAGCTTGCCTTCCGCCCATTCACGCCGGGTAAGAGAGCGGCGGTTCGATTCTCCGAGAGCAATAATCAAGCCTGAAAATAACAAAAAGCCGACCATTCCAAAGATCTCAGACCTGGGATCTCTGAGCGCAAAGCTATGAGCCGGAGCCAGGAACCAATACCAGATGCCGAGCACAGACAACACCGCCGTTAAGATGGACGGCCAGAGCCCGCAATACCAGGCGGCAAAGACAACAGCCACCCAGGCCGTGTGGTACGGATTACTTTCGCCAAGGAGCGGCGCGAGAAGCTGCCGAAACCACAATGCCAGAATCGCCGCCAGGATTGCTAACCCGTAACGCCTTGCCGCTTCGTATTTCTTGCTTTCGCTAATACGGTCTCTCTCCAGTGTATGATTTCTGGTCTATTTCCTTCTTCGCACGGGCAAGACTTCCAGCGTCAGGCTCCGTTCGCGATCTCTCACGTGGCATCCGAGCGTCTCACAA
>JASHTD010000495.1 GCA_030040725.1 Candidatus Sulfotelmatobacter sp.
GAAGTACGCCCTTCGAGTCCAGCGCATGTGCACCACGCAGTGGTCTATATTCGTCCGCCCGATTCACAGTGGCTGCGGCATGCACCGGTGGGCGTGCCCTTCACCGCGTCAATGTTGGAGGATCCCACGGAGCGGCGCCAGGCACACGAGACCACGAGCGACCTGCTTCTGGTTTACGCCCCGGGAAGCGCAGCCGAACGATTTGCGGACGGTATGGCGAAGTTCATACCGGCAGGATCGGACTTGGTTTTTCAGATGCACTACACGACTGATGGAAACGCTGCCAGCGACCAGACCAGCGCCGGCCTGGTGTTTGCCAAGACCGTGCCGAAAGAGCGAGTGATCACGCTGCAGCTGAATGATCATGCCATTATCATTCCTCCCGGCGCGGATGATTTCCGCGTGGAAGTTCAGGGCACGCTGCCAAACGATGCTACGTTGCTCAGCCTGTTCCCGCACATGCACTTGCGCGGCAAGCGTTTTGAATACGACATTGTGCATAAAGATGGCAGCGTCGAGCCATTGTTGCGGGTGAATTATCATTTTCACTGGCAGTTGACGTACAAACTGGCGGAGCCGCGCGAACTGAAAGCTGGCACTACGATGCGCGCCGTCGCCTGGTATGACAATTCGAAAAACAATCCCCACAACCCGGACCCGGACAAGACGGTGACCTGGGGAGATCAAACATCGGATGAAATGATGGTGGGCTTTTTCGATGTCGCGGTGCCTGCATCGATGGACAAATGGCAATTCTTTATCCGGCACACTCACGACCAAGACGGGCACGACGAACAATGATCGCTTTCGCCTCACGCACAATGGTTTCTTCGGTTGCCGAGTACGCTCGCATCTGTAAAACTGTCTCGGGTTCAAACACTTGACGGCGAATCCGGTTTCTCTTACAGCGGTAGAAAAGCGATCCTCGCGTGCAGCGATATTCTCCTATGCGGCGCTGGCAGTGGTGTTTATCGCCGTCTACGTGGGTTCGATGTTCACCCCGCCGCTGCTCGATGATGCCGACAGCACGCACGCGGAGGCGGCGCGAGAGATGCTGGTCTCCGGCGATTACGTCACACTGCACATCAACGGCGTCCGATATTTGGAAAAGCCGCCGCTGCCTTACTGGCTGGTGGTGTTCAGCTACAAACTTTTCGGAGTGAATGAGTTTGCCACGCGAGTACCGATGGTGCTTTCGGTATTTCTGCTGGGAGCGCTGGCATTTTGCTGGGCGCGGCGCGCTTTCGGCAAGAGAACGGCGATCTACGCAGCTCTGTTTATTTATACGTGCGTCGGTGTTTTTCTGTTTACCCGGGTGCTGATTCCGGATGTGATGCTGAGCCTGCTGATTGCGGCGTCGGTATATTTTTTTCTCACCGCGCTGGAGCCGAATGCGCGTGCCTGGCGATGGTATGCGGGCTATGCAGCTATGGCTTTGGGCGTGCTCGCAAAGGGGCTGATCGCGCTGGTTTTTCCTGGTGGCACGGCGTTTTTCTTTCTGCTGATCACCGGAGAGTGGCGGCGCTGGCGCGAGTTCCATCTGGTTTCAGGACTGGCTTTACTTCTGGCGATTGCCGCTCCTTGGCACATCCTGGCGGGATTGCGAAATCCCGGAACCCCCTCGCACCCCGGTTTTTTCTGGTTTTATTTCGTCAACGAACATTTTCTCCGATTTCTTGGAAAGCGCTATCCGCAGGACTATAACAAGCTGCCCGCCACGCTGTACTGGACGCTGCACCTGGTCTGGCTTTTCCCATGGAGTCTTTATTTTCCGGCAGTGCTGAACGGGGCGATGCAGCAACGCCGTGATCGACGAATGTCCAGCCAGAATTCGATCCTCTGGAGGGGCAGCGATTTCGCCCTTCGTACTCGGCTGACGTGCTGGATTCTCGCGGGCGTGATACTGATATTTTTTGCCATCTCGACGAACCAGGAATACTACACGTTCCCAGCATATTTGCCGATTTTGCTTTTGCTCGCGGATGGCGTTGCGCAGTGCGAAAAAACGGCGTGCGAAACAAAGAAACGAGCGGGTTGGTTGACGGGCTCCGCCGGCGTGATCGCGGCAATCGGAATCGCCGCGAGCATCGTGTTGTGCGTGGGGCTGTGGCAGTCGCGCACCCTGCCGTTCGAGCCGGATATTGGCAAAGTGCTTACCGAGCATGCGATCGAGAGCTACACCTTCTCGATGACCCACGCTCTCGATTTGAGTTATGCCTCTTTTGCCGCCTTGCGTTTGCCCGCGATTCTGGCGGCTGCCGTGCTGCTGATATTTCCGCTGCTGTCGCTGATTCTGCGTTTATATCGCCGGCATTACTCGGCAACCTGGGCATTGGCCGTGGGTTTCGCGATATTCCTGGTCGCGGCCCATATTGCGCTCGGCAGATTCGGCCCTTATCTTTCATCGAAAGAGCTCGCGCAGGAAATTGGTCGCCGGGCTAGGCCGGAAGACAAGGTTATGATTTATGGCGACCAGGCCTTTGGATCGTCACTGCTGTTTTATCTGCAGCGGCGCATCGATCTGGTGGAGGGCCGCACGACTTCGATGTGGTTTGGCTCAACCTTTGCGGATGCTCCCAGAATTTATCTGAGCGATGCGGATCTGTTGAGAGACTGGGCAGGCAGCGGCCGCGTGTTTCTGTTCGTTCCGGAGTATGAGAAAGAACGGGTCGATGGGCTGTTGCCCGGGAAATTTGTGGTTGCCGAGCTTTCCGGTAAGTCCGTGTACAGTAACCAGCCGTAATCTTTTGTTCGGAATTGTTAGCGGCCATCTCAGCGGTTAGCGGCCAATCTCGAATGAGGCAGGGGTCGATGAAGGCAAAGCAAAGCGTGGGTGCGGTTGTGGGAATCATTCTGTGTGTTTGCATTGTGGCGACTGTGAGCGACCGCGCCAAAGCGCAGTCCGGCGCCCAGTCGCAAACTATAGCTGCAAGTGGTCCAAAAACGGCGGTCCAGCAATTCAAGAACATTCAGGTGCTCAAGGATATTCCTGCCGACGAATTGATTCCCACGATGCAGTTCGTCGCCACGTCGCTGGGAGTGGAGTGCGAATTCTGCCATGTGCACGACGCCTTCGACAAAGACGACAAGAAACCCAAGCAAACCGCACGGAAGATGATGGAGATGATGCTCACCATCAATCAGGAAAACTTTGACGGGCATCGCGAAGTGACCTGCTACTCATGCCACCGAGGCAGCACGAATCCGGTCGCGATGCCGCCGGTCATGTCGGCTGAGATGGAGATGCCCGCGAACGCGCACGCGAGCGCCGAGCCAGAAGGCGCCACAACAAAGATCGTTGGCGGACCAACGGCCGACGAGTTGATTGAGAAGTATTTGCGCGCGGCTGGCGGAAGCGCTGCGATCAATAAAGTCAATACGCGGCTGATGAAAGGAACCATCTCTTTCGGCGACCGGAATATTCCCATCGATATTTATTCCAAGGAACCAGACCAGAGGATCTCATTCGTCCATACGCCCGATGGAGACAGCGTAACCGCATTTAATGGGCATGAAGGCTGGCTCGCGGCGCCGAAGCGTCCGGTACACGAGATGCGCGGACCGGATATTGACGCCGCGGCCATGGATGCCGATCTTCGCTTTCCTGCGCACCTGAAAGAGATATGCAGCAAGACGGAAGTACGCGGGATGGAAAAAATTGGCGATCACAGCGCGTACTTCGTCGACTGCGAGCGCGCGGAAAAGACGCCGTTGCATCTGTATTTCGATGAGAAGTCGGGCTTGCTGGTTCGGTTGGTTCGCTTTGGCGAAACCGCGCTCGGTCAATTGCCGACCCAGATCGACTACGCCGATTATCGCGAAATTGCGGGCGTCGACGTTCCGTATAGCTGGACGCTGGCGCGTCCCGGCGGACGGTTCACGATTCAGTTAAGCGAAGTAAAGCAGAATGTCCCGGTAGACGATGCCAAATTCGCCAAACCATCCGCACCTCCGGAGGAACCGAAAGCGCCCACGAAGTAAGCACTGAGGGAGCATTGGCTCGCATAACAAATCCTGATAGCAGCGATAAATAGTTTCGATTTCCGTGAATCTCCGGCAAACGGTAGAGTGACTCGCGTGTGATAGTGCGCGACTTCGATTTTCCGGGGGCAACTTACAGTACATGCGGAAATGGCTGATTCCCAGACTAAGCCTCGTCCTTATTATTTTTTCGCTGACGCAGCCCTTGCTCCCGCAGACGGCCGCACCTGCGCCGACTGCCGCGCCTGTATCCTCTTCTTCCGATACAAACGCACGGCTGGCCAAGCTGGAGCAGCAGGCAGCCGATGCCAAGAGCTCCGCCGATAACGCGTGGATGCTCACGAGTTCAGCGCTGGTGCTCATGATGACCGGACCCGGCCTGGCTTTGTTTTATGGTGGCCTGGTACGCAAGAAGAATGTGCTCGGCACGATGATGCAAAGCTTCGCGCTGATGGCTGTAATCACCGTTTTGTGGGGCCTGTTCAGCTTCAGCCTTGCCTTTGGCTCGGGGAATAGTTTTATCGGAGGCTTGCATCAGGTGTTCTTGCGCGGCGTGGGGGCTGCCCCGGACGCGGATTATGCTGCGACTATTCCGCTGCAGACGTTCATGGTTTACCAGTTGATGTTCGCCATCATCACCCCGGGGCTGATCGCCGGCGCATTTGCCGAGCGCATGAAATTCAGCGCCATGATGGTCTTCATGATCCTGTGGTCGATCGTCATCTACGATCCGATGGCGCACATGGTGTGGGGCAAGGGCGGTCTGCTGAATGCCGCGCTGGGCGGGCGATTTCCCACGCTCGATTTTGCCGGCGGGACGGTGGTGCACATCACCTCGGGAGTTTCGGCTTTAGTTTGCGCGCTTTATATGGGCAAACGGCTGGGCTATCCCAAGGAGCCGATGCCGCCGCACAGCGTGGTCTTGAGTTTCATTGGAGCGTGCCTTTTGTGGGTCGGCTGGTTCGGCTTCAACGCGGGTTCCGCGCTCAGCGCAGGAAGCCTTGCGACAAGTGCTTTTGTAGCGACGCACTTCGCGGCAGCGGCTGCAGCGGTGGGATGGGCCGGAGCAGAGTGGCTGCGCAATGGGAAACCCAGCGTGCTGGGAGCGATCTCCGGCTCGGTAGCCGGGCTGGTTGCCATTACTCCCGCCGCCGGATTTGTGAAGCCGATGCCCGCGCTCGCGATTGGCTTGATCGCGGGAGTTTTTTGCTACTGGATGGTGGCGAAGGTGAAGGCGATTTTCGGCTACGACGATTCTCTCGATGCATTTGGCGTGCACGGCGCGGGAGGAACGCTCGGGGCGCTGCTGACCGGGGTTTTTGCATCGAGCGCGGTGAACCCGATGTTCAAAGATGCGCAGGGAAAGACGCTGCCTTCCGGCTTGATCGAAGGAAACGCTCACCAATTGCTGAACCAGTTTGTCGGCGTCGCAATCTCATGGGGCTTGGCAATCGTGGGGACTCTGGTGATTCTGAAAATTGTGGATGCGACGATCGGGCTGCGGGTAAATGCAGAAGAAGAGATCCAGGGTTTGGATCTGTCGCAGCACGGCGAGGAAGGCTACTTCTGGGAGCCTTCGGCGTAAAATTGCGGCAGGTTGCGATTTGAGAAAAATGACATGACCAAGGTCGAAGCGGTGATACAAAATTCCAAGCTGGACGCAGTCAAAACCGCGCTGCAGGAAATTGGCGTCGAGGGAATGACCGTGCTGGAGGTGCGCGGCCACGGCCGGCAGAAGGGTCACACTGAGGTTTATCGCGGCCGCGAGTACAGCGTCGATCTCATCCCCAAGACCAAGCTCGAGATGGTTTTGGCCGATGCCATGGTTGAGAAAGCCGTGCAAGCGATACTGGGAGCGGCGCGCACGGGAAAAATCGGCGACGGCAAGATTTTTCTGACACGCGTAGATGAAGCGATCCGCATCCGCAATGAGGAGCGGGGCGAGGCGGCGCTATAGTGCCCGCGAAACTCAGACATTCTGGGGCAAACAATTCTTGGATCCTCCGACAGACGGCGCGAACTCAAGCGTGTCATCAGCCGTATTCCACGAACCATTGTATGAGCATGGACGATCGTCACTGTGTGAACATGATTCTGCGGCCGCTATCGAGTGCAGCATTGAGCGATCCTCATGACTCCAGCGTCTTCACTGATCGGTGAATTGCGGCCCGCTCTCGCAGAAGGGTCGCTGCGGATCGCGAAGGAGTTTGCAGAAACTGGCAATGGGAAAGCGGCGGTCGCACAGCGAACCCAGCTCATTGAAGAGATTCTCCAACGCTTGTGGCAGGAATTGATATCCGCCGATTTGCACGGGCCTGCCGATTTTGCCCTGGTAGCGACCGGCGGTTTCGGGCGCGGCTGGCTTTTCCCCCACTCCGATATCGATCTGCTTTTTCTTTACGCTGATCGCAGCGGCGAAGCGACTTGCAAAGAAACCATCCGGCGATTCTCGCAGGAACTCTGGGACCTGAAGCTGAAACTTAGCCCGGCTTCGCGATATCTGGCGGAGTGCGACCGTTTCGATGCTAACAACACCGAATTCACTATTTCACTTTTGGATTGCCGCTACCTGGCCGGCGATCAGCAACTGTTTACGCGGCTGCACCGCAAGTTGATCCCGAAGCTGGTTGCGCGGGAATCAAAGCCGTTGCTGCAAGGATTGGCGGAGGTTACGCGCGAACGCCATGCGAAATTCGGGCAGACCGTCTTTCATTTGGAGCCGAATCTGAAAGAAACTCCCGGCGGACTGCGCGACTACAATGTCGCCTGCTGGCTCGCACTTATCTCCGCCATGAGCAAGTTGAACGAATGGCCCGAAGGGCCGCTGATGCGCGCGCCGGTTCGCAAGCAGCTCGATGCCGCTCTGGAATTTCTCATGGCGGCGAGATGCTTTCTTCACTTTCGCCACGGGCGCGACGACAACTCGCTGACCTGGGAAGCGCAGGATGAAGCAGCCGCGCAAAAAATCGGAACGCCGGACACTGCAGATCTTACAGCCGCCGACTGGATGCGGATCTATTTCAGCCACGCGCGTACTGTGCAGCGCACGGTAATGCAACTGCTCGAGGAAATTCCGGAGTCATGGTCTTCGCTGCACCGGCAATTTCAGGGATGGAAATCGCGGCCGGCAAGTTCTGATTTTTCCGTGGTCGATGGACTGATTTTTCTGCAGCAATCCTCCTCGCTGCAGGATCACGAAACACTGCTCCGTCTCTTCCATTTCATGGCCGAACACGGGTTGAAATTGAGCGCAACCACCGAACAGCGGATCGAGCAGGCGCTTCCGGCTCTGGCCGTGGCTCCGCCGCGAGGAACCGAACTCTGGCTGTATCTCCAGGAGACCCTGCTGCAGGCGCACGCGGCCGACGCATTGCGGGCGATGCACTCGTTGCGCTTGCTCACGCTGCTGTTGCCTGAGCTGAAGCCGATCGATTCGCTGGTTGTCCGCGATTTTTATCACCGTTTCACGGTCGACGAGCATTCCATTGTCGCTATCGAAAGCCTGCACCGGCTGAACCAGTCGAAATCGGAGTGGGATAAGCGATTTGCCGAATTGCTGGCGGAACTGGAAGACCCCGAATTGCTTTATCTCGCTTTGCTATTGCATGACACGGGAAAAGGCGTTCCGGGCGGCAATCACGTGGAGGCCAGCGTGGAGATCGCGGGCCGCTGCCTCGACCGGCTGGATGTGGATTCGCAGGAACGGGGGATGGTCCTGTTTCTCATTGGCAATCATCTGGAAATGTCGGCGCAATTGCGGCGCGACATTTTCGATCCGGTCACGGTCGCGGCTTTCGCGGACAAAATGGGAACGCCGGAGCGATTGAAAATGCTTTGCCTGTTAACTTACGCCGACATCAAAGCCGTCAACCCGGAGGCGCTCACACCCTGGAAAGCCGAGAATGTGTGGCAACTCTACATCGCAGCCGCGAACTATCTGAACCGCAGCGCCGACCATCGCGTGCACGGCGACGCCGGCAATGAAAAGCTTGCCCGTCTGCGCAGCCTGGCGCCAGTCACGGGCGCGAAGTTCAAGGATTTCGTGGAGGGATTTCCGCAACGATATTTGCTGGTGCACTCGGCAGAAGAAGTGATGCGGCACATCGCCATGGCGGACGAATTCGGCCATAACGAGGTCCAGTTGGATCTCAAGCGCGGCCGCCACTGGTATGAACTCACACTGGTCACGAAAGACCGGCCATCGTTATTCGCAACGCTGACCGGCGTGCTGGCGGCGTGGGGAATGAACATCGTCAAGGCGAATGCTTTCTCCAATCAGGCTGGAACCGTCGTCGACACGATCTATTTCACGGATCGCTTTCGAACTTTGGAATTGAATCTCTCGGAGTGGGAGCGATTCAAGCAGAGCATCGGCGCAGTTCTGACTGGCAGAGCAGATCTCGAGAAAATGCTGCGCGACCGGCAGCGCGGCGAGAAACACACGAATATCAAGGTCGCGGTAGAAACGCGGATCGACTTTGACGATGAGTCTTCATCGGGCACCACGCTGCTGCAGGTGATCGCCCAGGATCGGCCACGATTGCTGCACAAAATCAGCTCCTGCCTTTCGCGGCAGCAATGCAATATCGAAATCGCGTTGATTGATACCGAGGGGCAGATGGCGATTGATGTGTTCTATTTGACATCGCAGGGGAGGAAACTGACACCGGAGCAGGAAAAGCGCGTTGCAAGTGCGCTGGCGGAAGAAGTAAAGGGTCCGTAGCGGCCGTGTGCCCGGACGTTTTTTTGCGGAAGGGATGCTTCGGTTGCGCCGCGAGGACTCGCGGCTGCACTCAGCATGACTCAAGTCCCGACCAGGCTCAGCAATTCACGCGGTGAACGATTTGGCTGCGCTCAACGCAACCGGATTGCTTTGCGTATGGTTTTCCGAAATGCAAGGTGCTACCATCCCGTACTGATATGGTCAGGCCAAAATGTCTGCTCGTGGTTTTCCTTCTTTTTCTGTTCGCTCCGCAGCCTAGGTCCTGGACACAAACCGAGACCCAAACGGCAACTCCTCATGTCATCGTGCTGCACGCTGCGGGCTTGCTGGACGTAAAAGCCGGCCGCGTGATTAGGCCCGGCGAGATTCTGGTTCAGGGCGAACGCATCGCGGAAGTTGGCGCATCGGTGAAGCATCCCGCCGACGCAGAGATTATCGATCTTGGAGACCGCATCCTTATGCCCGGGTTGATCGATGCGCACGTGCACCTGTTTCTGCATCCCGGCGCGGAAGATCTGCAGACGGTTGAAGAATCGGTACCGCAGCGTACCATCACCGCGCTCTCGGCCGCACGTGATGACCTGATGGCGGGCTACACCGCCGAACGCGATATGGGAACCGAAGGTGCGGGATCGGCGGACACAGCCGTGCGCAATGCTATCGATGAGGGACTCTATCCCGGGCCGCGGCTGCGGATCAGCGGTAACGCGATCAGCATTCTCGGCGGACACGAAGATGCCATTGGCTACAACCCCGCCCAGCATGTGTTCTCCAATGCGGATTACGCCAACAATAAAGACGAAATTATCGCGGTCATGCGGGAGCAATATAAGGAAGGCGCTGATTTCACCAAGATTTACGAAACCGGGCACGACCGCGTGCACGAAGGCAAGTTCACGACCAATTATCAATATACGGAAGCCGAGCTGAAAGCCGCGGTTGACGAAGCGGCGCGGGTCGGCAAGCGCGTGGCTGTGCATGCCACCGGCGAACCCGGCACACTGTTCGCGGCGGAGGCGGGAGTGGCTTCCATTGACCATGCCAACCAGCTTGGCGAAGAAACCATGCGGCTCATGCGCGAAAAGCAGATTTTCGCTGTACCGACTTTTACGATCTTCGAGTACTTCGCCGACCACGCCCCTAACGCCGCGCAGGCCGCGCGCGAGCACGAAATGCTGGATTTGAAGATTCAAGATTTTCGCAAACAAGTTGCGGCAGGCGTTCCGATGGCCGTCGGCTCGGATGTGGGCCCGTTTCCTCATGGCACTCAGGCCCGTGAGCTGGTGCTGATGGTGAAGTATGGCATGACGCCGGTTGCGGCGCTGCAGGCTGATCTGCTGAATGGAGCGAAGCTGCTCGGCTGGGAGGGGCAGATCGGGGATCTGGCGCCGGGCTATTTCGCAGATATCGTCGCCGTTTCGGGTGATCCGCTACAGGATATTAGCGTGGTGCAGAAGGTTTCGTTCGTGATGAAGGGCGGGGCCGTCTACCGGCAGTAAAACCGAAGGCGAAAAGTCTCCAGTAAGTTTTCAGTAGGTCTTCGACTGATCGCGCTGCCAGTCGTTCTCCTCAAGTCCGGCGAGATAGTCTCGCGTGGTATTGCGCTTGCGGTAGCAGACGAAAATCAGGCCGATGCTTCCCAATGTCGGCGGCACGACGAGAATCAGAATGCCGCTCTTGAGGGCCTGAATCATGCGGGAGCCCGAGCCGGCGGCCTGCGTGTAACAGAGCGCGCAACTCTGGCCAAACAGCGGCACGGGTGCGAAGAGAACGATAAAAGCCACTATCGCGGCGAATGCGACAAGAATCGGCTTTGAGAACTTCATAACATCAACTCCTTGCTTGCCGACCAGCAGCTTAGTGAGCCCAGGGTACGCCGAGCAACTGCCGGTAGCTGTCCGTCCAGCCATACTGCATACCGAGCGTGGTGGCGATAGAGAAAATCAGGACAAACCACCTCAGGCCGCGATTTTCCCACAGGTGCATGAAAAACAGCAGCGCCAGTGCGCCCTCGATAATGGCCACAATGAACATGCGCGCGAACATGCTACTCGCGCTGATGTTCTGATAGGAGATCACGAACTGAATTGCCGCCAGGATCAGCAGGCAAACATATACTGCAACATCTCTTCCGGCTCCACCGTTCGGCGTGTTTGAGGCAGACATAGGCGCTCCCGCGTTCTCGATCGAAATTAATGGGACATGTTCAACAGATAAATCAAGGGAACCACGAACATCCAAACCAGGTCGACAAAGTGCCAATACAGGCCGGTAACCTCGAGATCATCCGCCGTGTAGCGGCCGCCCATATAGCGTATGCCCACGGCAACCAGGGCGATTACGCCGCCGGTCACGTGGAGAAGATGCAATCCGGTTACGCTGAAGAAGGCGGCGCCGAACAACGGCGTGCCGAAGGGATTGTGAAAAATGGTGACGCCTTTATCGATCAGCTCCAGCCACTCGCGAATGTGCAGCAGGGCAAACACGGCTCCCAGAAGCGCGGTGAACATGACACAGCGGAAGGCTCCGCTCTTCTCGCCCTTCTGTGCGGAGCGGATGCCCATGAGCATTGTCAGGCTGCTGGTCAGCAGGACGAAAGTCATGATGGCAACATTGGTGATGCTGTGGAAAGGCCGGGGCCAGTCCGGGGTTCCGTTCCGAATGAAGCCATAGGCGACGAGACAGCCCGCGAAAGTTGCTGTATCTGCGATGATGAACAGCCACATCGCCATTTTTTTTGCAGGAATCGAGAATGCCGGCGCAGCCATCACCTCTGTCGCGGCTGTTCGCGACACCTGCCCGTGAATCGAGAGATCGGCTTGGCTCACTTTGCCTCCTACCTGAACTAGTTAGAGCTTCAACCACAACAGAACAAGCAGATACACCCACAGTGCGCCCATGAAATGCCAGTAACGCGAAGTGGCGTCCAGCGTGCTCCGTTTGAGAACACGCTGGTTGAATTTGGCGATGACCCTCACCAGCCCGCCGATCCCGCCGGAAACGTGCAAGGCGTGGGCGATGGTCAACACGTAAAAAAACGAATAACTGATGTTGGTAGCGAATCGAAGGCCCTGCGAGACGAGTTCGTGCCAGGCAAAAATCTGGCCAGCGACGAACAGTAATCCCAGGGACAGGGTGATATAGAGCCAGCGCAAGGGGTTCTCGGCCCGCTCCTGCAAGCCTCCCATGAAGGCGGCGATGCGGCGCCGGGAGATCTCCAGTGTGAAGCTGCTGGCGATGATGACAAGAGTGTTGAAATACAAGATTGGCGGCAGAGCCATGTGCTGCCAATCACGCGCCCCTCCCTGGCGAACGACGAGGGCGCTGGTGAAGGCGGCGAACGTCATGGTGATGCTGGCCAAGGCCACCCAGATGCCGGTGCTGGCTGGCGGCGGGGAGGAATCCTTCACCTTGCGCAGATCACCGGAAGCGGGGACGAGATTGCGCCAGCCGCCGTTGCCGGAGCCCTGGCTGGGCAAACGATCGACATCCATTTTGGGCGGTTCGTGAACTACTGTCGCCATACTCCCAACTACTCCTCTTCTCCCTCAGCGGCTAAAGCCGTACAATTTTTCTAACCTTGTCGGCGCGGCTGAAAGCCGCGCCCTTTCAAAAACCGATTTTCTACCTCAAAAACGAACTCATCCGAACGTTCTATTTCTCCTCGTCGGCACTGTGAACCGGCTCAGGCGAGGTCTGCATGATGAAATCGGAACTGGCTCCCTCTACGCTGTACTGATAGGGATCGTGATAAACCACCGGCATCTTATCGCCGAAATTATTGTGCGGCGGCGGGGTAGCGGTGCTCCATTCGAGGCTGGTTCCCTGCCACGGATTATCCGGAGCGGGCGCACCCCAGAAGCGGCTGTAAATCAGGTTGTAAATGAAAATCAACTGCACGGCGCCAGTTGCCAGCGCAGCCACGGTAATGAATTTGTGAACCGGGATAAGCGGGATGAGATAGTCATCCACGAACGCCTGATAGCGGCGGACATTGCCGGCGATGCCGAGATAGTGAAACGGCATGAAGATGCAGTAGGCGCCGACAAATGTCAACCAGAAGTGCAGCTGGCCCAGAGACTCGTTCATCATTCGGCCGGTCATCTTGGGGAACCAGAAATAAGTTCCGCCGAAGATACCGAAGATGGCGGCGACCGCCATTACCAGATGGAAGTGGCCGACAACGAAGTAGGTAGCGTGCAGAAGAATGTCGATCGAGGGCTGGGCCAGGAAAAAGCCGCTGATACCGCCGCTGATGAACATAGAAATGAACCCGAGGGCGAACAACGAAGCGGAATTAATTCGCAGCTTCGACCCGTATAAGCTTCCAAGCCAGATCAGCACCACGATCGTCGACGGAATCGTGATGATCAGGGTGGGGAATGAGAACGCCAACGAGGATATGGGATTCATGCCGCTGACGAACATGTGGTGACCGTACACCATGTAGCTGAGAACGGCCAAAGCGCCCATCGAGTAGATAAGCACGCGGTGGCTCAGCATGGGCCGGCGCATGTTGGTGATGAGAATATGCGAAACGATGCCCATGCCCGGGATGATGGCGATGTAAACCTCGGGGTGGCCGAAGAACCAAAACAGATGCTGCCACAGCAGGGTCGACCCGCCGGAGTGGGGAAGCAAACTGTCGTTGATAACTAGGTTCGAGGCCACGAAGAAACTTGTTCCAGCGATGTGGTCCAGAATGAGGAGAATGACAGCGGGCATCAATACGGCAAACGCGGTCAATCCCATGATGGAAGTGATGAACCACGCCCACGCGCTCAGAGGGAGGCGCATCAGCGACATACCCTTACAGCGCATGTCGAGCGTGGTGGTAATGAAGTTCAGCGAACCGAAGAGCTGTCCCACGCAGAAGAATGCGATGGAGAAGGCCCACAAGACAACGCCTGTGCCCTGCCCGGGGCCGGAAACAGCGCCCACGGCGCTTAACGGAGCATATTGAGTCCAGCCGCCCAGCGTTGGACCATCGGAAACGAAAAACGACGCCATGAGGATGACGAAGCCGGTGAAGGTCACCCAAAATGACATCATGTTGAAGTGCGGGAAGGGCATATCCTCGGCGCCAGTCTGAATGGGCAGGAAAAAGTTGCCGAAGGCGGCGAAGGGAGCAGTCGTGAGGACGAAGAACACCATAATGGTGCCGTGCATCGTCATCAGCTGCAGGTAATACTCCGGGGTCATAATGTCGCCAGGGGCGCCATTTTTGGAGAGCAGGTGCAGCCCCGGAATCGCGAAATTGGCGAAGCCGAGGTGGAGGCGCATCAGCCAGGAGAGCACCATGCCGACGATGACGGCGACCAGAGCCAGGGCGTAATACTGCTTCCCGATCACCTTGTGGTCGAGGCTGAAGATGTGCTTGCGGATGAAGCTGGTTGGGGCTCCGTGATGGACCGCATGAGCTGACATATCGTGCATGGTAGCTACCTCACCTCAGAACAGGAGTTTCGTTCCAACTCGCACAATCTCTCGCGACCTTTACTGCAGTGCCGCTTGCTGCTTGAGCCAGGCATCGTAATCCGCCTGGGATTTCACCTCGAGATAGGCCTTCATGTTGTAATGACCGAGGCCGCAAAGCTGGGTGCAGACAATTTCATACTTGCCGATCTTGGTCGCCGTAAAGTGAATCGAAAGGTCCAGCCCCGGCACAAAATCCTGATGGACGCGCAGCTCTGGCACATAAAAAGAGTGTCCAAGATCTTTGGAGTGCATGAGCAGGTGAATCTCCCGGTTTACCGGAATCGCCATTTCTGCGGTTACGATGTCGTCTTTCGAATCCTGATCGTTGGTGGTATCGAGACCGTAGAAATTGGCATTGGCCTCGCTGATCAGGTTGGGATGGATCGGGCCGAAGTTTCCGTCGGGCCCGGGATAACGGAAATAAAACGCAAACTGTCCCGCCTGCACCTGCACCGGCAAAGCATCGGCACTGGGAGGGGTGAAATAAGCTTGCCCCCAGGCTTTTGCGCCGAAGACACCCAAAGCCAAAACCTCGGTGCCGACCAAGACGAAGGCGGCGATGACGAGGGCGGCGGCGCCGCCGGGGAACCGCTTGATACCGGCGTTAGGGGCAGGCTTCGAATACTTCCAAATAAAGATGGCGAGGAGAATCTGCGAGGCGAGGAAGGAGATACCAGCCTCCCACATGGTGTCGGTGTATTGCTCATCGATGAGATGACCGTGGAGGGAAATATCCTGAGGCAGCGGCCAGATATGCATCACGATAGGAACTGCGGAAGCAATCGCTATCACAATAATCGTCACCGCCAATATCTTCGCCATATGGCCCGCCTTTCGCCGCTGGAGGAAACCGCTTAGAGAAAACGGCTTAATATCAAAGATCGCCGCAGCTTTGGCTGCCGCGATCGAAGTCCGATTGATCGTGCTGGATAAAGACTACTTTGCCTTAAATGTGAAATCGGCCGTTGCCGATCCCCCTGCTGCTACGGTGACCTTCTGGGTTTGGGTCTCGTCCGGCTCGTGCCAAGCCTTTACCGTATAGCTGCCTGGCGGAACGTTCTTGATCGTGTAGTGACCGCTGTCGTCAGTAACTGCGTACGGGCCTTTCACTACTACAAACCAGCCGTGCATCCAGGGATGAATGTTGCACTGGACTGGAATCACCTCTGGGTTCTTCCAAGCCTTGGTCACGGGCGGAGCCCCGGGCGGCTGCGACTGGTTCCATCCCACGTTGATCATCGGGTTGGGAAGCGGGTGAATATTATGCGCCGTCTGATCGCTGGTAATGACCTTGAACTCCTGAGTTGTATCCAGCGCAAGCACATGCGGAGTGTACATGCAGTCTTTCTGATCGAACACCGGAACTGAAGTTTCGGTCTTGGCATCCCCGGACCAACCATCCAGATACAGGACAGCGTCTGCCACGCCGCCGCCGGAGCCGACCACCCAAGTCTCCAAGTGAGCGGGACTGTTGGCGTGCTGTTTCACACAATATGGATCCTTGGACATGTCAATACCCTTCATATGCGGAGCCGGGCCGTCGAGTTTTACGGTCCCGGTGATACTGCCTTCTCCGGCGGCATTCACTTTCTGGCCTAGAATTAAGGCTCCACAACACAATAAAACTATCGCTGATAGTACAGCGCCGAAATGGTACCGATTCTTCATAAACACGTTCTCCTTGGTAGCTACAAAGCTGAACCTACTATTTGCGATGCCGTTGTAGCCCCTGCTGTTGGCCCTACGGGTTTGGATTCACCGGTTTCAGATCCATGGTTTTCGCGAGCTCTTTTGCCTTGCTCGGTTCCTGCATGAAGGTGCGCAGATAGAAAACCAGGTCCCACGCCTCGTCGGGTTTGATGTTGTCGGCAAACGACGGCATCGGAGTGCCGTCGAGGCCGGTCATGAAAATCTTGTAGATATCACGATCGGTGTCGCCGCATTTCGGCCGCGACCCTTCGGTAAAGTTAAAGGGTGCGATCGGCCGGCCAAGATCGTCGGTAAGAGTGGACGCCGAGGGACCATTGGCCATCCCCTGCACGCCGTGGCACTTCCAGCATTGCACCTTGGCAAAAACCTCACGTCCGGCCTTGATGCGCTCCGGAGTGACTTCCGGCTCGGGAGGAATGGTGATCGGCGTTCCTGGCTTTTCCGTGACAAAGCGCGGCGAAAAATGCTTCACATAGGCCACAAGATCGGCGCGTTGCTGCTTGGTGAATTGACTCCATTGCGGCATGGCAGAGCGGTCCAGACCGCGCGCAATGGTGTCAAACAAGTCTTCGTCCGTCGGCAATGTGCCGGTTGGAGTGGAGCGGCACTTGAATACGCCCAACTGGAAATCGCGGGGCTTTGGCCACATCGGCGGATCCAGCCACTGCCCCACCTCGCCGTTGCCGTCCCCCATATCGCCGTGGCAACTGACGCAGTATCGCTTGTAATCATATTTCGA
>JASHTD010000496.1 GCA_030040725.1 Candidatus Sulfotelmatobacter sp.
CCGATCCCGGCACCGATGACGCGATGGCGATCATCCTCGCGTTGAATTCTCCTGAGCTGAAAGTGGAAGCACTGACCGTCGTGCCCGGCAACGTCGATGGCCGCCAAGGCCTCGAAAATGCGCTGAAGATCGTTTCGCTTGCCGGGCGCTGCGACGTCACTGTCGCGGGAGGGGCACATCATCCTTTAAATCAGAAGTTGATCACGGCACAGTACTGGCACGGAAAAAACGGACTGGCCAACGTCGAGCTTCCGGCTTCGAAGTGCAAGGCCGATCCTCGCTTCGGGCCCGATCTGATTATCGAACTGATTCACAGGTATCCGCACGAAATTACGCTGATTCCTATTGGACCTTTGACCAACATCGCATTGGCGGTTTCGAAAGATCCTTCCATCGTCGGTCTAGCCAAAAACATCGTGATCATGGGCGGATCGATCACCGGCGGCAACGTCAACGGAGCGGCTGAGGCAAATATTTATAACGATCCCGAAGCGGCGCAAATCGTCTTCAACGCCGGCTGGATGGTGACCATGGTCGGGTCCGATGTGGGTGAGCGCACCCTAATCACGCGAAAATATCTGGAAGAACTGCAGTCGTCGCATGGTCCGCAGAACGACTTCATCGCCAAAATCGCGGAATTCTATTTGACCCGCAGCGAAAAGAGTGGATATGCCGGCGCCGCGATGTACGATCCTCTCGCGGTCGGCACAGTGATCGATCCGACGCTCGTGACGCTGAAAGACATGCACGTCGATGTGGAGACCAAAGGCGAATTCACTCGCGGAGAAACGGTCGCGAATCGCATGGGATCAGACGAAAAAAATGTCCTGCACGGCGACCACTATGAAATTGAAGGCGTTATTCCTTTGCAACCCAACGCGCGAGTCTGCCTCGCATCGAACGCTGAGCGCTTTCTGGATCTGTTCGTGAGCCGGGTGAAGGGCAAATAGCTTCAACCGTTGGCGCGCGCCACCAGGAAAATTGCCAGCCCGTAGAAAACAAACATCAGCGCCAGATACGCTTTTGCGCGCGTGCCGGCGTTGTCGAATTCCTTCCAGGCAAGAATCCCCCACAATGCCGCCACCATCGGCGCAGACTGGCCGATCGCATAGGAAATTGCGACACCGGTAAAACTTGCCGCCACGAGGTTGAAGACCGTCCCCACGCCCCAGATGCAGCCTCCGAAAAGTCCCAGCAGGTGCCCCGATGCCGGCCCTCTGAAAAATCCTGAGAAGTTGACCGGCTCTCCGACCAGCGGATGCTTCATGAAATAAATGTTCCAGATAAAACAGGAGAGCAGCGCTCCTAGAGTGAGAAAAACGGCGGCGCTATACGGCCCTAAAGTATTTCCGCGCGTCATGGCGTGAGTCATGAACGGTGCCCACAAGCCCATAAGAACTCCAGACACGACGCAGACGACAAAACTTTTCTTCGAAATCGAGCGACCGGTCGCGGCAAGGCTGCCGTAAGCTTTACCGTCAAGAATGACCGCTATTAAGGCGCACGCGACCCCCAACCCCAAAAAAGTGGCGCTGCCCCGGGGCTGCAACGCATAACTCAGCACGACGCCGACCACCAACGCAATCCCAATGGAAATCGGAAATGCGACAGCGAGCCCCGCCATATCGATGGCCGCTACGAGCAGAAGATTAGCGAGATTGAAAAGCGCGCCGCCGACCAGCGCATTGATAATGTTCGAACTGTCGGTGGTGCGCACATTGTTCAGGAAACTCGAAGCGTCGTGCCCGGAGCTGCCTATTGTGAAAGCCAAAAGCAGAGAGATCAGAAAAATGCCGACTGCATAATCCCAGTAAAAGAGTTCAAACCGGTAATTCTTGACTCCCTTGTAGGTGTTCGCCCATGAACCCCAGCAAACCGCGCTTGTGATCATCATCAGCAGTGCGATACCCAGACTTGATGGCGTGAACATTGATTCTCCTTGAGGCCCCCTAACTGGACGCGTGCAATCCTACATTCTTGGGTCATGTCCTGACTACGGGGATCGGGATGCACGGCGCGGCAGGCTGTGGTGCCGCCCGAGGAACTCGGGCATTTCGTATTCAGGCGGGCTGCTGGGTCAGGTTGAATCAACCCCGCAGATGAGTCATCCCGAACGCCCGCGTTTTCACCAGCGGGCGGAGGGATCTCGCGTGCGTCGCCGTGCCAATCCGCGCGAGATCCCTCTCTCCGCCTGAAAAGCGGCTTCGCTCGGGATGACGCAGTCAAGAGACGGCGGCCGTTATCTCAAGTTGAGCCAGCACTCTGTTTGACCAATCTCCGGCCGGCACGTAAAATAACTGAGTTTGCCTGTACTCGCCGACCCGTCCGGGGACGCCTGCCTTGGCTGCTGAAGCGCTGCGGCGGAAAACACAGCAAGCAGAAAGATTCAGCGCATCCCAGATTGCGCCTTTGTGCGCGTGGTCGGCTTTTGGTGAGCTGATTTTCACGAAACTTCGTTGGAGGCAGACGTATGTACGCGGTGATCCGCGCTGGTGGAAAGCAGTACCGGGTAGCGCCCGGAGATGTGATTCGAGTGGAAAAGTTGGCTACCGGCACCGATGGCCACGTTGACTTTCCGGAAGTGCTGGCCGTCTCCGGCAGCGAAGGGCAGATCGGCAAGCCCCAGTCGGAAGCTCGCGTAGTCGGCGAAGTCGTCGAAGAGGGGCGCAGTCCCAAGGTTCTGGTTTTTCACTATAAGCGAAAGAAGCAATACAAGAAGCTCCGCGGGCACCGGCAATCCTTCACTGCGGTCCGCATCACGGAAATTAATTTCGACGGCCAAAGTTTCAAAGCTCCCGCACAGGAGAAGAAACAGGCGAAGCCGAAGAAGGCAAAAGCTGAGCACGAGGAAGCGGTAGCGGAAGCTGCACCGAAAAAAGCCTCGGCAAAGAAAAAGTCGGCTCCGAAGAAAGCGGCAAAGAAATCCGCCAAAAAGAAGTAGCGTTTCATCGGCGGACATTCGCGCGACACTGGCAACCAGCCACTGAGAACTGGTTTTTATGGCACACAAAAAAGGGCAAGGCACATCAAGAAACGGCCGCGACTCGAATTCGCAGCGGCTGGGATTCAAGGCATTTGGCGGGCAGGTCGTTCCCGGAGGAACGATTATCGTTCGCCAGCGCGGCACGCGGGTAAAGCCGGGACTCAACGTTGGCCGCGGCAAAGACGACACCCTCTTCGCCAAGATCACCGGGCGCATCAAGTTCCTGAACAAGGGATCGATGGGCAAGTTCGTGATGGTCGAACCCGTGGAAGTGGCGGAGTAATAGCCGTCGCGCCCGCAAAATCGGCGCTCCAATGACGGACGCGCCGCACGGCCTCGCCTTCGGGACGAGGCCTTTACTTTTGTAACTCGCGTTGACAGATCCAGCGCATGTTCATTGACGAAGCCAGAATTCGAGTAAGAGCCGGCGATGGCGGCAATGGCTGCATGGCCTTTCGCCGCGAGAAATTTGTCCCGCGCGGCGGTCCTTCCGGCGGCGACGGCGGCAAAGGCGGTGATGTCGTCATGGAATCCAGCGAGCGCCATAACACGCTGGTGCATTTTCGCTTTAATCCCGAGTACAAAGCCGAGCGCGGTCGCCACGGGGAAGGCTCGAACAGGACCGGCCGCGAAGGCGGCGACGTAATTTTGAAAGTCCCAGTCGGCACGATCGTCTATGACGAGGAAACAGGCGAGAAAGTATTCGATTTCTCCGCTGCCGACGAGCGTGTGATCATCGCGCGCGGCGGTCGCGGAGGGCGCGGCAATGCGCAATTTGCGACCTCAGTGCATCAGGCTCCGCGCGAGTGTGAACCCGGACGCCCAGGCGAAGAGCACACATACCGGCTCGAACTGAAATTGCTTGCCGATGTTGGACTGGTGGGCTATCCGAATGTCGGGAAATCAACCTTGATTTCGCGCATCTCTGCGGCGCGTCCGAAAATCGCCGATTATCCCTTTACGACCCTCGAGCCGAATCTCGGCGTAGTCGCCGTGGGCGATGCCAAAGATGAAATCAGCTTCGTCGTTGCCGATATCCCAGGATTGATTGAAGGCGCGCACACGGGGTCGGGGTTGGGCACGCAATTCCTGCGGCACATCGAGCGCACTCGCCTGCTGGTTCACCTGGTCGACGTCTCCGACGCGAGCGGACGCCCTGACGTTGTGAAAGATGTGGAAGTGATCCTCGGCGAACTGGCCAGGTTCGGCGCCGGGCTCGAGGGCAAGCCGATGATCATGGTTGCCTCGAAAATTGACGTGGCGAACAAAGACAAGCTTGCCGCTCTCAAACGTTATTGCAAGAAGCACAAGCTGAAGCTCTACGAGATTTCAGCGGTAACCGGCAAAGGAATTGAAGAATTGAAATACGCGATCGCAGAAAAAGTTGAAAGCTTGCGCGAGCAGGACAGCGAGCGAGCCAATCCTCAAAGCGCGTAATTCCTCTTCACGGCCCATTCGGTTCATCTTCAAGGGACAGAAGGCAGATCGATGAAAGATGCCCGCAGCTTATCTCGATAAACGGTCCACACAGGCGTTCCTTCGGCCGGGTATCTCTGAAATACGCCGGCATCGGCCCCGGCCAGAGCCAGACGAATGCTATGTCCTCGTCTCAATAACACGGATGTGGGGTAGAGCGAAAACCTGATTCTCGCCGGCAACCCGGGCGTCATCGGCTCCGCATCTTTGCGCAAGAAGCTGTGGGCCGGCCCCAGAGGTACATAAGGCAGCGACTTCGGGTCCACTTCTTTCCGGTCCAGGAGCCGCAATATACCTTCATCCAGATAGGTGACTCGGCCTTCAGGAGAAACATCCTCCAAGTAGGCATGAACGGCGCCATCTGTGGTCGTCGACGCCATTTCGAGAGCCAGCACCGGACTGCCCGTGATTTCGACATCCGTTTGTAGTGGTGCGCTGTCGTAGACAAGAAGCTTCCTGTCCTCACTAGCGCGATCCGGATAAACAACGTCTCCTCCACCATATCCAGTCGCCCAGACGCTTTGCTCGCCCGTGGAAGCTGTAAAGTCGACAGTATATGAATCGCTTGCCTGCACCAGTGAAGGCGGTTCAGTACTTAACGTGTGGTTCGCCCCGAAGTAGAGACGCTCGGTCGACAGCCCCTTTGGAGGCCAGGTATTGGTCGTATGCCACTGTCCCTCACCCATGGTGTAATACCGCACCGACGATTGGATCGGCGGGTTGTCGTTTCGCAGCGTTTGATCAAAGAAATCCGCCTCCATCTTGAATTGTTCCTCCGTCGGAGGCTCCGGTGGTGTGTGCTTCGACGCGAACGGGTCCACATTGAAGTCGCCGCCGTGCGAAAGTGGACCGATAATCACAACCTGCGGGTTCGAGAAGTTCGTATAACGGGTCAGTGCGTCCTCTCCTCCGCCTCCATCAAGCCATCCGGACCAAACCATCATCGGCACCTTTGACGCTTCGATTCTTCTGCGCAAACCCGAGGGACTGATGTCAGCCAGGCTGAATGCTCCCAGCCGGTCATCCGCGAATTCAATCTTGGCGACGGCTTGGTCGACGTTGATGTTATGGTGTTGGCGGATCATTGCCGCCACCCGCTTCCCGCCCGCCTCCGTGTCGACAGGCTCTACGCCCGGGGTCAGGAGCCGGTCCCGCCAGCACTTCCATCCCGTCACTTCATCCGCGCCGCAGACATCGTCGCGGTCTAATGCTGCAACAACTCTGCCCCAGTCCTGCAGCAAGCTTGCCTGTGCGACTCCTCCTGCCTGAATCGCCCACAAAACATCGAAATTGTCATAGAGAGGCATCACCGCTCGAATGGCGGGTTGATTCGCTGCCGCAGCTAATTCAGCCGCATTACCGTCGTAGGAAATACCATAGGTTCCCACTCGGCCATTCGACCACGGCTGCTTTGCGGCCCACGCAGCAACTTCGCCCATGTCGGCCACCTCGTCTGGCGACCACTCCACCGGGCGATTGCCACCGGAGGCACCGCTGCCACGCGCGTCCACGGCCAAAACCACAAAGTGACGCTGGTTGAAGTAGGCCACCTGCGGGTCCTCAATTTCAGTGGGAGGGCTCAACAGCCTGAGGCCGATCAGCACTCTGTAAGTCCATCCGAGCTGCGGCTCCCGCCAATAGCGAGTCGTTCGCATCAGGACGGGAAGCCTGTCCCCTGCTTTCAAATCCGCTGGCAACTTCACCGTCGCGGCA
>JASHTD010000238.1 GCA_030040725.1 Candidatus Sulfotelmatobacter sp.
CAAAGCTGGATCTCAGTTCCTCACTTTTTTGTTTCGCGCGAAATCGAAGCCTCCGCTCTCGACCGCTACCGGACAAGAATGACTTCAGAGATCGAGCGCGCGCAGAACATTCGCGTTACCCATACCGACCTCCTGGTTGCGCTCACGGCGCGTGTCCTACTCAGACATCCACGATTGAACTCCAGCTGGACTCCGCAAGGCATCCGCCTTCACGACCATGTGAATATGGCCGTAGCCATCGCGGTGGATGATGGCGTGGTGGCGGCGGTGATTCCAAATGCGCACTCGGCGAGCATCGCCGACATTGCGAATCAGCGCCAGCAACTTGCCGAGCGTGCCCGCGCCGGCAAGCTGCGTCCCGCCGACATCGCCGATGCAACATTTACGATCAGCAACCTGGGCATGCATAACGTCGATTCATTTAGTGCCATCATCATCCCACCGCAATCTGCAATTCTGGCCGTGGGCAGCATTTCTGATCGAGTCGTCGCCCTCGATGGCGTACCCGCTATCCGCCCCATGATGACGGTTACGCTCTCTTGCGATCATCGCGTGGTCGACGGCGCACGCGCCGCCATGTTTCTGAACGATCTGAAAGACGCGATCACCGAGCCGGAGAAGTGGCTCGCGTGAGCCGCTGATTTCCCTCCCGAACCATTCTGTGCTCAGGAAACCGGCCTTCCGTGGCATACTCATCCTTCACAAAAACTCGAGGAGGCCCATGCGCCGCTCAATCCTTGCACTTTTTGTTATCGCTCTATTTCTCGATTCCGCGATCGCCGATTCCCCACAACCCAGCGACCATGCTCCGCTAGATGGATTCTCCGCGCCGCACGCCCTCGCCGAGCGCCTCTGGGAGAACAAATTCCGCGCGATACCCAGCGCTCAGAACCAGCGCGACTCTATGCAATTGCTGAGTGCCCGCCCGCATCACGTGGGCTCGCCCTACGACAAGCAAAATGCCGAGTGGATTCTCTCGAAGTTCAAGGAGTGGGGCCTCGACGCGCACATCGAAACGTTTCATGTGCTTTTCCCAACGCCCAAGCGCCGCCTGCTCGAAATGACCGCGCCCACGAAGTACGTCGCCAAACTTCAGGAGCCGGTGGTCTCTGAAGATCCAACCTCGAATCAGCGTGACGAGCAGCTTCCTACCTACAATGCTTATTCGCACGACGGCGATGTAACTGCGCCGCTCGTGTACGTGAATTACGGTCTTCGCGACGATTATGATCAGCTGCAGCGCCTTGGAGTTTCTGTGAAAGGCGCGATCGTGATTGCGCGGTACGGCAATTCCTGGCGCGGAATGAAACCAAAAATCGCCGCCGAGCACGGGGCCGTAGGCTGCCTCATTTATTCCGATCCTCGAGACGATGGTTATTTTGACGGCGACGTTTTCCCCAAGGGGCCGATGCGCCCCGATCAGGGCGTGCAGCGCGGCAGCGTGATGGATTTTGCATCGAACTATCCGGGTGACCCACTCACTTTTGATCGAGGCGATGCCAATGCCCCGCGCTATACCGCGAGCGACGCTCCCAGCATCACCAAGATTCCCACGCTACCAATTTCCTACGGCGATGCGCAGCCGCTGCTCGCCGCCCTCACCGGTCCGCTCGCGCCCGAAGAGTGGCGCGGCGCGCTGCCGATTCCCTATCACGTTGGTCCGGGCGCGGCGAAAGTACATCTGGTGGTCGAATCCAACTGGGACATAAAAGATGTAAACGATATCATCGCTCGCATTCCCGGTTCGTCTGAGCCTGATGAATGGGTGGTACGCGGCAATCATCACGATGGTTGGGTCAATGGCGCGGAAGATCCCATCTCCGGCCAGGTCGCGCTGCTCGAAGAAGCCCGCTCATTCGGCGAACTGCTAAGGCAGGGCTGGAAGCCGAAGCGGACGATCATCTATTGCGCATGGGATGGCGAAGAGCCGATGCTGCTGGGCTCGACGGCGTGGGCAGAAACGCACGGTGCCGAACTGCGGCAGCACGCCGCCGTCTACATCAATTCCGATGGCAATGGCCGTGGCTATCTCTACATGGAAGGCTCGCATTCGCTCGAGCATTTCATGAACGATGTGGCTCGCAACATCGAAGACCCGGAAAGTAAACTTTCGGTCTTCGATCGCGACCGTATGGCGGACATCGTGAACGCGAAATCGGATGAGGACCGCAAGCAACTGCGCGAGCGCGCCGACCTGCGCATGGAAGCTCTCGGTTCCGGCACCGATTACACCGCGTTCATTGATCATCTCGGTGTTGCATCGCTTAATCTCGCTTACTTCGGTGAGGACGATGGCGGCATTTATCACTCGATCTACGACGACTTTTATTGGTTCACCCATTTTTCCGATACCAACTTCGCCTACGGCGTCGCACTGTCGCAAACCATCGGCACAGCAGTGATGAGAATGGCCGATGCTGACGTTCTGCCTTACGAGTTCACCGATTTCGCAGATACGATGCAGAAGTACGCGAAAGACTTGCAAAAGCTTTTGCAGGATAAGCAGGAGGAAGCTCGGGAACGCGAGCAGGAATTAAAAGATAACGACTTTCAGGCCGCGTTTGATCCGCGTCATCCAACGGTAGCTCCGCCGGCGGAAGACATTCCTCCGTATTTGAATTTCGCACCACTGGAGAATGCCCTGGACGCGCTCAACAAGAGCGCCGAGCGTTACAAGGCGGCGTTCAGTAAAGCCGAGAGCGCCGGTTTTCCGGGTGCCGAAAAGCAATTGCTCGAGCTGAATGAGACCTTGATTCAGAGCGAGCGCCGCCTCACCGATCCAGCCGGACTTCCGCGCCGCCCCTGGTACAAGCACATGATCTACGCTCCTGGCGTCTACACCGGATACGCGCCCAAAACCATGCCTGGCATTCGCGAATGCATCGAGCTTCGCCGCTGGGACGACGCGGATGCACAAATCGTGCGTGTAGCCAAAGTGCTTCAGTCGGAGGCCGCGCTTCTCGATACTGCGTCTGCAGACCTGGATGCGCTCAAACCATAGTCTCGACTAAATGGTTTTCTGGTAATGCAAGCTTGTCATTCGGGAGTGGCGCTTTTTGCGGCGTCCGGCTTGGCCCATCGCCTTCAGAGATGTAATATGCACGCTTATCTGACCGGAGGGTCTCGAGGAATGTTCATTCGAAAAGCAACATTCTGTCTGGCTGCAGCGGCAATGCTCGCCGTCATTTCGGCGCGCGCGCAACAAACGGATTCCGAACAGGAAAGCCAGTTTCGTTTCCGCTTTGTTGGCCCGAAGGTTGGAAATCGTATCGCGGCTGTAGCAGGCATTCCTGGAGATCCCAGCACTTATTACGCAGGCGCAGCATCGGGAGGAGTCTGGAAATCGACGGACGGCGGCAATCACTGGGCGCCGATCTTCGACAAGGAACCTGCCGCTGCAATCGGTTCTTTGGCAGTAGCGCCCTCTGATCCGAGCACCGTATGGGCGGGAACCGGCGAGGCATGGATGATCCGCGACACCGACGTTATGGGCAACGGAATCTACAAATCCACCGATGCTGGCAAAACGTGGACGAACATGGGCCTGCCGGAGAGCGGCCGCATCGGGCGCATCGTCATTCACCCTTCGAACCCCGACATTGTTTTCGCGTGCGTCCTGGGGCGAGCCACAGGACCCCAAGCCGAGCGCGGCGTCTTCCGCACGACTGATGGAGGCCAACACTGGGAGCGTGTGCTGTTTGCCGGCGAAAACGTGGGCTGCTCCGGCCTGTCAATCGATCCGCATAATCCGCATACGTTATTTGCCGGGATGTGGCAGGTGGAGATGCACACCTGGGGCGAGTTCAGCGGCGGCGACGGAAGTGGAATTTACGCTTCGCATGATGGTGGAACGAAGTGGGTTCGCATTAAAGACGACGAGCACGGCCTGCCCCACGCCCCGTTGGGAAAGATTGATGTGGCTGTCGCGCCGACGAATTCGAATCGCGTCTACGCCCTGATTCAAACCAAAGATCAGGGTTCGGTGTGGAGATCCGATGACGGAGGAAAAAACTGGAAAGCGGTCAATTATCAGCGCGCGTTGATCGGACGCGCCGGCTATTACATTCGCATTGCCGTCTCGCCGCAAAGCGATAACGAAGTTCTGGTCGCCAACAGTTCCTTTTGGCAGTCTCTTGATGGAGGGGAAAACTTCAAGGAAGTTCCTTGGGGCGGAGACACGCACGACATCTGGTACGACCCAACCAATGCCGATCGCTTTGTAATCACCGACGATGGCGGCATGAACATCACAACTGTCCATGGCCGCGGTTTTCACCGGGTCACGTTGCCGATCGGACAGATGTACCACGTCGACGTCGACAACCAGATTCCTTATTACTTTTACAGCAACATGCAGGATGACGGAAACATGCGCGGGCCGAGCCTGCCTGTGGATTCACGAGAAACCGGATGGGATCGCGGGATGGGCGGGTGCGAATCTGGTTTCACCGTGCCGGACCTGGCCGATCCAAATATCGTTTGGGCTACTTGTTACGGGAATAAAGTCACCCGCTGGGATGCCCGCACGAAGCACGCGCGCTCGGTAAGTCCGTGGATGCATACGCTCGATTCGCCGCCGAACGACATCAAATATCGCTGCCATTGGACGGCGCCATTGGCGATCGACCCCTTCGACCACAACTCGGTTTATTACGGCTGCCAGGTGATTTTCAAAACTACGAATGGCGGACAGAGTTGGTCGGTGATCAGCCCCGATCTCTCGACGAATGACCCCAGCCGAATTGTGCCTTCCGGCGGAATCGTGGGTGATAACCTCGGGCAATTCTATGGCGAAGTTGTTTCTGCCATTGCACCTTCCAAAATTCAAAAGGGATTGATCTGGGCCGGGACGAACGACGGCCAGGTCTGGTACACGAAGGACGGCGCGAACTGGATCGATGTCACGAAAAACATCTCAGGCCTGCCAGCGTGGGGAACCATTAGCGGCATCGGGCCCTCAAGTTTTAATCCCGGGAGCGCTTACATCAGCGTGGATTTCCACCTGATGGACAATCGCGATCCGTTCATTTACAAGACCACGGACTTTGGCAAAACCTGGAAACAGATCAGCGGCAATCTGCCGAAGAATCCCTTATCTTATGTCCGCACCATCGCCGAAGATCCCAATTGCGAAAGCCTGCTCTTTGCCGGCACCGGAAATGATCTTTTCTACTCTCTCGATGATGGAGCTCACTGGACCGCTTTGGATACGGGATTGCCTCATGCAACCGTGAGCTGGGCGGTTGTGCAAAAGGATTTCCATGATCTCGTAATTTCGACTTACGGACGAGGACTTTACATTCTCGATGACATCACGCCGTTAGAACAGATGGCCCAGATGGCAAAGAATCACTCCGAAGCCGCTGACGTTTTGTTTGAGCCCCGCCGAACTTACCGTTTTAGTCGTGGCGGCCACGCGATGCTCAACTTTTCGCTCAAGGCCGCAGTCAAAGATCCGTTACAACTTGAAATTCTCGATTCGCAAGGCAAAGTCATTCGAACTCTCGAAACCAAGGGAATAGCGGGCCTGAATCGTGTGCAATGGGATTTGCGCTATGACTCTCCGCGATTGATTGCGCTGCGAACGAAGGCACCGGATAATCCACACATCTGGGATGAACCCCGTTTTCGCGATGCCGATTCGCGGCCAATCACACACTGGGGAACCGAGCCGGCCGAGGTTGGTCCGATTGTGGCTCCCGGAAACTACACTGTCCGGCTGAAGACCGGAGAGAAATCCTACACGCAACCTCTGACCATCTTGCGCGACCCTCGCGCGCCAGGGAACGATGCCGATATCGAGCTTTCGGTGAAAACGTTGCTGCGCATCAATGCCGATATTGACCGTGTTTCCGACACGGTCAACCAGCTTGAGTGGCTACGCAAGCAAACGGAAGTGGTCGAGAGCATGCTTCGGCCTCCGAAGAAAAAAGAAAAGGAGAAAGCTGCGGCTGACGAAGACGATTACGACGAAGGTGAAGCCGGCGCTCCTGCGCCCCCGCTCGTGCTCGACGCGGCTGAGGCGAAGCGAAAGGCTGAAGTCCTGAAGGCGGCAGAAGATCTGGATAAGAAATTCACCGCCATCGAAGAGCGACTGGTATCGCCGGTGCTGCTCAACAGCGATGACAAGTATTTCAGCGAGTCGTATAAGGTCTACCTCGATTTAATCTGGCTCAACGCTCAAGTCGGCACGGGAGGCGGAGACGTAGCCGGCGGCGCCGATTTCGCTCCCACCGATACGGAGTTGAACTTGCTGGAGACGTTCGAGACAGAAATAACCGCGGTCGATGTGGACTATCAGAAGGTCATGAAAGAGGACCTTCCGGCGTTCAATCGCTCTCTCGCCGATGGCAGTATCGCTGGCCTCGTCGCTCTGCCGAACTAAGTAGTAGCCAAACAGGAATGGTCGTCGTGTTACGGGTTTGAAGGTTAACGGAGCGAAGAGCCGGAACACTCTCGCGAACAGCAAGGGACCATCACATTCGCAACGGCGACTCACAAGGGCAGCGAACCAAGAAAAGTACTTTGACCGGAATCTCCACTCTTCGACAATCAAGAGAAGTTCTATCCGACCACGCTAGTCGCGCCATCGTCGAAGCTCTTTTCCAGACTGCGATTGCAGTTAGTTCATACTCGGGAGAATGTTATGTCCGGGCAAGTTATTTTGTATTTCGACGATCAGGGCGATGCGTTGCGCTTTGCTTTGGCCGCAGGATCGGTTATGGCAGGCGATGGAGAATGTGTGACCAACGACCTGATCCAGGAGACTGCCCGCGCCAGCCGCATCCGCATCGACGCAGCAAACGCGGGGAAGATGCGCAAAGCTCCGGAGCGAGTCGCATCATAACCTCCGCGCGGTGGAGGCGCAGCGCAGCAGGTCGTCAAACTCTTCAACCCGTTTTGCGGTTCGTCGAAAGCAGGTCCAATATCTCTCGCAGTCCCTGGCGGATGCGCTGAATCTCGGCGGGCGATTGCGCGGGAAACGGAATCGCAACCTGTCCCTTATCGCTTTTGGCATCGGAGCGCAATTGCTGGCGCGCGCCCGCGATGGTAAAACCCTGGCCATAAAGCAGTTCCTTGATCCGCAGTACGCTTTCGACATCGCGCCGGCGATACATACGCTGGCCGGTGCTGCTCTTCACCGGCTTCAGTTGCGGAAACTCGCTCTCCCAGAAGCGCAGCACATAAGCCGGGAGCCGGCACAATGTGGCTACCTCCCCGATGCGAAAGTAAAGTTTATCCGGGATCAGAATTTCATCGGCCTTCTGCTTGGTTGCACTCTTCTTGCGGGAAGTCATAGCGACGTGAAGTGAATATTGTCACACATGGCGGTATCGTTGCCAGCGAGAATTTCGCGGGTGGATCAGGTGGCGGTTGCAGGGAAGAAATTATGGCGAAAACGGGAGGCGTCAAGAGCCGCTTAGGGTGAAGAGATCGTTTTGCGACCCCTGAAATGGAAACGCCTCTCAAGATGTAGCTTCTCCTGAGAGGCTGGTTGGAATTCTTTGGCCCGCGCGAAGTTCGCTTCGACAACGGTTAGTGTTTCTTCTTTTTTGCTTTCTTCTTTGTTGCCATTCAGCTTTCCTCCGTGAACGATTTTCCCTTGCAAAGGTTCAACCAACTTGGGCCCGAAATGCTTATTGCTACCCAATCCATCGCGTGGGCAGCATCCTTAGCCCAAGATATTGCGGCACGATTAAAGAAGTGTCAACACAATTTTGCAAGATGGCGGAAGATTTCGCGATCTATGCGCGCCTTCTGGCAGGCTGGCGCTGCCCTCGGATTGGCAACCTTCCTTGATCGTGAAAGCACTCCAACTCAGCAGCAACAAACGTTTTATTAAGGTTTAGGATTGCGTCCTTTCGACGCCGGAAAGACCTTACCCCGGCGCGAACTTCGTCCATTAAATCGAGTCAATAGGCCAAAAATCCACAGCGATGCCTCCTGCAACGAAAAAGTTGCATTTTCCATCGACTCCGAAGTAATATGAATTTTGGGGCTTGAAACTGAGTCTCCCAGTACCTGTAATCCTGACCCTGTACCGCTAAGAGCAACGCTTCCAAACTCGATAGTCAGCTTGTAAAAGAAAATTAACGAGGCCGCCCGTCAGCCTCCGTCCCGGTTCGGAGAGTTCAATATGGCGTGGTACGCGTACTGCCTTACCGAGCACCAGACGCTTCCCAATGGCACCCGTTCCCGACGCCCTTTCGTAATTGAGAATGTTCAAGGCGTGAATGGAGCCCCTGTCCTCAGCTATCCCAGCGGCGAGTTTGCTGTGATCGTGAGCGAGTACGACCAGAACTCCGGTACCCTAGACCAGAAAGCTGCCATTGACCATGCCCGCGTGGTTAGCGGCTGTTTCCGCAATTCCACCGTTCTGCCTTTCCGCTTCGGAACGATCTTTGAAACCGACGACGCGCTGCGGCAGGCCGTCCGGGTCAATCGGCGCGCATTTGGCCAGAGCGTCGAGAAGCTCCGTGGCAAGTCCGAAATGCACATCAAACTCACCGTCACCGACGGTTCGCTGCGCGAAGCCATGATCGACGTCGTGCTGCCCGATACTGTCGGCGGCGACTATCTTTCGAAGCTCCGCGTAAAAGCATCCCGCGAGCGCGAGCGCCAGACAAAGGCCCGCGCGCTCTCGGTACAGGTGCACAAGCTGTTTAACCCGCTGGAGGAAGAGGTGAGCTGCAAGAAGGTAGCTCCGGAAGGCATGCTCATCGACATCGCTCATCTCATCGACTCCAAGTCGGTGGAAAAGTACCAGAACCGCTACTCAACCGCAGCCAAGCAGTTGAAGAACTGCGAAGTGGCGATCAGCGGGCCCTGGCCGCCGTATCACTTCCTACCCGGGAAGCTGCGCACGGTAACCGGCAACAGTTAGCGGAACGCAACGATAAATTCAGGCTTGAGCCGCCGACAGGATCTGAGTCGGCGGCTTTTTCTTTGGCATCGGCATGCAATCAATGTGCATTGTTGTGCACTTACTCGTGCCCCGAGGAACAGCAGAAGCAAAGCCTGGCGATACTGCCAGCCCGCTAACCGAAACTGTTTCAACAGCTTGGAATTCGGCTCAAGATTCCGTAACTGGCAGCGATTTTTGGTTCGGCAAATGCTCTTTTCAGGGGTACTTAAAGAGGCCGCAAACCACTTAAGTATGACCTTCACCGTTTTCTCTCGTCACCAATTCCCGAAGTTCCGGTCCATCTGGCGGAACGGATACTTGCATCGCCTTTCCTGACCTTTGCCTACCAAATTTTTGACCTCTTGGAAATGTGGCCCCAGAAATGGGGCCGCTTTTTTGCATGCCCACTCATTCCACCGGAGAGCCTCCGGAGCTAGAAAGATAGAGAAGGCATGATCGAATTCGTGCGGGGATCGCCGACCTCGGCCGGCTGGCCGGGAAACTCGATTCGGATCTCAACCCTCGCCTGCTTCCCGGCGGCGATCTTCTCAGATACACTTCCGTTTAACCTATGACTCGAACTTCGTCGCGGCTCACATTCTTCTTTGCGCTTGTCCTGATCACCAATCTAACTGCCCAGAATTCCCAGAAACCGCAATCCACGTCATCATTCTTCGCGCCGCCCCAGACTACTGCGGCCGAGCAGCAGAATTTTCCTCCGCTGCTACAGCAGCAACTTTCGGCGATCAAGGCGACCGCTTTGAACGACGACTATGCGTATCTCCAGCTGACGCACTTGACGGAGAACATTGGTCCGCGTCAAACCGGCTCCCCGCAGGCGACAGCCGCTGCGCAATATGTCGCCGGAGAATTACGTAAGCTTGGACTCGATGTCCGGTTGCAGCCGGTTACCGTACCGCACTGGGTTCGCGGAGAAGAAACCGCGGCGTTGATTGAGTATCCGCAAATGGTGCCGGGTACGAGCCAGAAGATTGTCTTAACCGCACTCGGCGCAAGCACAGCCACTCCGGCCGAGGGATTGACTGCCAACGTGGTCACGGTCAGCACGTTCGACGAACTGAACGCTCTCGGCCACGACAAAGTCGCGGGCAAGATTGTTCTCTTCAACGAGCCGTTCGACAAGCAGAAAGCGGCCGCCGGATATGCCTTCGCCTCTTACGGAGAAGCGGTGCGCTATCGCGGCGCCGGGCCGAAGGCAGCCGCCGATCTCGGCGCGGTCGCCTGCCTTGTTCGTTCCGTCGGCAACGCCGACTACCGTCTGCCCCACACTGGAATGAGCATTCCCGCCGGGATTCCTGCCGCCGCCGTAACCGCGGAAGACGCCGACCTCATTGCTCGTTTAACCGCTGAAGGCCCTGTGCGCATGCATCTCACGCTCACTCCGCAGAAATTGCCGGACGAAACCAGCTACAACGTGATCGCCGATCTCAAAGGCTCGGCGCATCCGGAGCAGGTGGTGGTCGTTTCCGGCCATCTCGATTCCTGGGATCTCGCTACCGGCGCGATTGATGATGGAGCAGGCGTGGTCATGGCGATGGAGACGGCCGAGATTCTCCAGCGGTTGCATCTGCGCCCCGCGCGCACGCTTCGCGTGATTACCTGGATGGACGAAGAGACGGGCGGGTCCGGCAGCAAAGCCTATACAGCGGAATACTCCAAGGATTTTCCCAATTGTGACGCAGCCATCGAAAGTGACTCTGGCGCTGCGCATCCTCTCGGCTTCGACGTCAAAGCTAATTCAACTGCAATCGATCTTCTGCGTCCGGTGCAGTCGGTTCTCATGAGCATCGGTGCAACACTGATGCGCCCCAGTACATATCCGCCCGGCGCTGACATCGAATCCATGTCCGATGCTGGCGTTCCCGCCTTCGGTGTTATGGAGGATGGCCGCACGTACTTTAACTACCACCACACCGCCGCCGATACGCTGGATAAGGTGGTTCCCGCCGAGCTTCAGGAGAATGCTGCCGCGATGGCCGTCCTGGCCTATGCGCTTACCAATATGAAAGACACGCTGCCGAGATAGGACGTACTGGCTTTATTTCCCGGCCGCAAAGGCCAGCAACACGTTCCCTGGCATCGCATTCGTGTAGCCGGCGTTCACATAAACCATGCCGCTGACAATGGTTGGCCCGGCGCCATTCAATCCGCCGCCGTGGGCTTTCACGCCATTTGTCGTCTGGAAGTCTCGCGCGGTGTTGAAGTCCCACAAGACGGTGCCGTCCTGCGTGTCATAGGCGCGAAGGTGTCCGTCGAGCGAGCCCGCAAAGAGCACGTCTGGAATCAGGGTTGGCGGGGCCATTTGCGCCGGACTGCATCCGACTTGCCCGAGGCAGGGTGGAATCGGCGGCGGTACATTCCAAACCGGATCGCCGTTGCGCAGGTCAAGCGCAAACAGCCCTCCGCCGAGCAGAGGGTGGTCGAAGTTGTAATCCGAGATGGCGAAGTAAGCCTTCTCATTGCCGGCCGCGCCGCCCCACTCGATACCACCCAACGGTCCACCTTTGGAAATCTGCGTTTTCCAGAGCAACGCTCCGTGCCGCGCAGGATCGAGCGCATACACGATGCCCGACTTCTGCGCTAAAAGGAGAATATCGCGACCGTCCGCACGCGAGACCAACATCGGTGGAGCGCCAAAATCGAAGTCGCCGCCAATCTCCTGTGGGCAGTTATCTTTCTTCTCGGCGACGCACCCTGCATTCCACAGATCACTGGCGGTGAATTGCCGTGACCACAGCCGTCGGCCGGAATCGAGATCGAACGCGATCACAGCATCGGCCGAAGCCGTCGGAGGGCCGGAGTAGTTATTCCCGGTGGCTACATAAAGCACGCGGCGCTTGAGATCGGCAGTCGGCGGGGACCAGACCGCTGCTCCCGAGGGGCCAAAATATTGCACTCCCTGCGCGCTCTTGCGGGTTGGTTTTGGAATTTCCTCGAGCGTGTAAGCTTTCCAGACCTGTTTTCCGCTCGCTGTGTCCAGCGCAATCACGCTGCCGCGAAATGTGCAGCAAGGATAGCTCGGATCGGCGGCCGCGCCTTCTTCTCCAGAGGAAATGGGAACGTACAACCGGTTGCCAACCAACAAAGGAGATCCAGTGATTCTAGCCGCCGGATGAGGCTCCGGATGCGTCTTCCATACCAGCGATCCGTCAGAAACCTTCGCGGCATATACATATCCGTTAGTGTCGCCGAAGAAGGCGGTGGTCCCATGGTTGCCCACGGACACAGCCGTCTTAACCGTATCCGATGCTTTGAAACGCCACCATAGGCAACCCGTCGCCGAATCGATGGCGTAGACCGAGCCGTCCTCACTACCGACGAATAATCTCCCGGCGTAGGCAGTCGGTTGGCCGAAAGTGGCGGCAGCACCGGGAAAACCGAATGCCCACTTCAGTTTCAGATTCTTGACGTCCTCGCGGTTCAGCCCCGCAGCCGGACCCGGCTGAAAACGCCTGTTCTGCGGATCGACTCCCCATCCTGCCCATCCGGGAGGGTTAGGCGGCGGATCGGTATCACGCGGGCAAAAGCCGGTCATCTCTTCGGCGGTGGAAACCTCCGGAGCGCCGAGATAGTCGGCGATGGCGGTTTTCTGCGTCTTGGTGAGAAACTTCGCCTCCCACTTCATGCGACCGGAATCGAGGGTGGCGAATATGGCGGCCTTCGACATCTGGTGCAGATCCTGCGGCGCGGGCGCTCGCATATCGCTGTTGGCGTCATGACAACCGGCGCATTTTTTGGCAAAAAGCGCCGCCCCATCCGGTAGAGCAGCCTGTTTACGCGAACAGGCCTGGAAGCAAATCGCGGAAATCAGAACGAACACAAAGAGCCCGCAAAACAGCAGGGTGCGCCTGCGGGGAGCCTCCAGGAAGCGCGATTTCGTCTCTTTTGGGGTCTTAAAAGTGGGGCACATTCGTATTCAGCTCGCTCCAGTCGCATTTGCAGTTCGCATTTTCTTTGGATGATCCATGGAGCCGTGTTGAATGCCTCCAGCGAGTAGAAAATCGTAAAGATTTATCAACTGTAACCTGCTCTGCTTCTGGGCTGGAGCCTTCCTATTGATAACGTAAAGTCCTCATTCCCGGATCGCGTTCGAGCCCCAGTTTGAACGAATGAAAACTTGTTCACTACGATGGTTCTTGTAGTCGGAGTGAACTTTCTTATGTAGTCGGTTCCCGTCTTGCCATCAGTTCTCGAGCGCGGGTAACCGCAGTTACTCGTTCTACCGCGATGTCTTTCAAGCGCCGATTTCCGGGGGCCGATGAACCTCAGAAGCCGCAACCGGCCCGGGAGGCTGAATGTCCCGCACCTGCCGAATGTCACTTCACAGCTACGCTCCTTCGTCACTGAGACTAAAATCTTCTTAAGAGTTCCTTTCGCCCCGATTTCCCGAATGCTCGAACCCAGCCCACAAGAACAAGTTTCTATCCTCTGCCAGGATCGCATCTCCAGCTTTCATTGACGATCAGCGGAGGATGACGCTGCCCCACAAGCGCCATCCCCCGGCGCCAAGCCAATTCATTTTCTCGTCTACCCGCCCCACCTGTTGACGCATCTCATTTGGCGCGCTTATCATTTTTGTTTGGCCTAAATCACGTGTGCGGCTCTGGAGAGCTGCCGCCGAATTTTAGAAGTGAGTCTATGGAAAAAAAGAAGTTGGAAGCCTTTAAAAAACGGCTGGAATTGCGCAGGCAGGATTTGCGACGGACGGTGAACCGCAACCAGGCCGACGGCCGCAGCGCCGACGAGGATACCGCGCAAGATATTGCCGACCGCGCCGCCAGCTCCTATACCAAAGAGTTTCTCTTCAGCCAGAGCAACAACGAGCGCCACCTTCTGCAGATGGTGGAGTCTGCTCTGGCTCGCATTCGCGAGGGCAGCTTCGGCGAGTGCATTCACTGCGGAAAGGAAATC
Organism: Candidatus Sulfotelmatobacter sp.; assembly: GCA_030040725.1. GTDB lineage: Bacteria > Acidobacteriota > Terriglobia > Terriglobales > Acidobacteriaceae > Sulfotelmatobacter. The sequence goes on from JASHTD010000238.1 coordinate 13,838, forward strand.
AACCCCAAGCGGCTCGAGGCTGTGCCCTGGGCGCGGCATTGTATTGAATGCCAGGAGAAACTCGAGCGCGGAGTGCTGGAAGAAGCTTCCCGCTAGTAGGCTCCGTCAATTTTTGACGGTAAGTTTTCGCGGCTGATAAACTTGTGTATCGCCCCGCCAGAAACAAGTAATCGGCATAGGCTCAAAAGACTGAGAATGGAAAGGTCGTCGTGCGCGCACAAACCCGCCACCAACTGAAACAAGACGCATTCAGCCGTGTTACCTACGGAGCTGCTGAAAAAACCGCGCACTGGAGCGTGGAACACCAAAATACGCTGGTGGCTGCCGCGATCGCCGTAGTGGTGATAGCCGCGATCGTAGGCGGCGGGTGGTATTACCAGAGCCAGCAGAACGAAAAAGCCAGCTTCGAGTTGAGTCAGGCGACGCGCACCCTCGAAGCTCAGCTTCGTCCCGCGGGAATGCCGGCCCAACCGGATGTTCCCAGCTTCGCATCCGCGAAAGAACGGGCCGAAGCGGCAAAGAAACAATTTCAGTCGATCGTAGATAACTATCCGCACACCCACACCGCAGAAATAGCGCGATATTTTCTGGGAGTGACCTCAGCCAGCATGGGCGATAACACTGCCGCGGAGAATAGTTTCAAAGCTGTGGCTTCCAGCGGGAGCAAAGAACTCGCCTCTGTCGCGAATCTCGCCCTGGCCGGGCTGTATAGCGAAACGAATCGTACCAAAGATGCGGTTGCGATTTATCAGCAACTGATCCAGCATCCCACGACTGCGGTCGGCAAAGTGACCAGCGAGCTGCAATTGGCCGCGCTCTACCAGAGCAGCAATCAGCCGGCCGACGCCAAACGCCTCTACGAGCAAATCAAAAAAGACAGTCCGAACACCGAAGCTGGCCAGCTCGCCACCCAAAAGCTGGCGGCGCTGAAATAGCGGCTGCCTTCCTGCCGGATTTCTGCGGTCAGGCGGGCCTGGCAAACCCATGCCCGCTCTTACTTTCGTAAGCGGTAAACCGCGGTTTTGCCACAGATTGCCCGTCGCTGTGAGCGAAAATTGCCGCAGTACACTCTGTTTCTTGAATGAGGGCTTATGGTGGCGTTACCGCGTCGGCGTAACCTGTTTGCGATTTCACTTCTGATTTGCACTCTCCTCTTGGGACTTTGCGCATTTGCGCAAGACGCCAACTCCGGCCAGAGCCTCGGCGACATTGCTCGCAAGTTGCGTAAAGACACTACTGACGAAGTGAAAATGACGGATGCGGACACGAAGAAGTTGTTCGCAGCCGTCGACCAGATCTTGGATTTTGCTTCCGAAGACACTGGCATGCCGAAGCACGCCGCAGTGGAGCGGCGCCTGGTGGGCAAAGCGGACGTGGAAAAATACGCCAGCGGGCAACTAGCCAAAGAGGAATATGCCAAGAGCTTTGCCGAGGAAGAGCTCAGCATGAAGAAGCTGGGTTTTCTGCCGCGCGATTTCAATCTCAAGGATTTCTTGGTGAAGTCAACCGGCCAGGAGATCGCGGCCTATTACGACCCTGAAACCAAAACGATCTCTATGCTGAACTGGGTTCCTCCCGATCGCCAGGAACCGATTCTCGCGCACGAACTCACCCACGCCTTGCAAGATCAGAATTACGACCTGTTGAAGTGGATGAAACCCGGCAAGAAAACCGACGAAACCAATGCCACGGATGACGCTGCCGTCGCACGCAAAGCGGTGGTGGAAGGCCAGGCAATGGTCGTCTACATGGATTACATGCTGAAGCCAATTGGCCGCACGCTGGAGGACACGCCCGGTCTGGTTTACCAGATGGAAGAGCCGGCGGTAAAAGCTGTAATCGATTCACAACTGATGCACGACGCGCCCATGATCCTGCGCGAGATGGGAACCTTCGCCTACCAGCAAGGGTTGATTTTCGAAGGCGAATTGCTGCATAAGGGCGGCAAGCAAATGGCGTTCGCCGGAGCTTTTGCGCGGCCGCCGCGCAACTCCCACGAAGTCTTGCAGCCGCAGGCATATATCAACGGAGAGAAGCTGCCGCGGGTGCGAATTCCTGACATGAGCGCACTGTTGAACAACCAGTATGAAGTGTATGACTCCGGCGGAGTCGGCGAACTCGACGTGTGCGCCCTATTGAAACAATATGGCGAACGAAGAATTGCCGATGAGCTTTCTTCGGAATGGCAGGGTGGAGCTTTCGCCACGTTTCAAAGAAAGGACAAGCCAGTTGCCGAGGTCGCGCCGGGCACCACGGATTTGGCGCTTCTCTACATTTCTCGCTGGAAAACTCCACAGGCTGCCGAGCGTTTCGCTCGTTTCTATGCGGCCGCGGTTTCTCAGCGCTACCGCAATGCGAGCGCGCAAGATGTGCAGTCGTGTACCGGAGCGAGTTGCCCGGTTTCCAGCGCGCAAATTATGACAGAGGAAGGCCCAGTGATTGTCGAACACTGGCAGGATAACAGCGTGATCGTTTCGGAAAGCTTCGACCCAGCAACGGCGGCCAGGCTGCGCACCGCGTTGCGGGAGAGCGACAATTCCACTCATGCGGCAAATTGGCTGCAGCATGTTCCGCCACAGGGTTTTTTGCCCCAAGATGATTCCCCGCAGCCAGAGATCGGTTTGCGCTTGTTCGATATGCCCGCATTCCAGATTTACGCGCAACAGGTTGGAACGCAAATCGCGGAAGCCATGAGGCGCGAATCGCTGCGCCAGTAACCGGTCTTTCCTTCAAATATTGCCACTTACGTATTGCTGCATCGCGAGCACACGGCAAGTCGGTCGGATGATTTCCTCGGTGAAGTTCGATTCGGCAAACTGAAAACCGTAACGAAAAGCGTTCCGCTGGCGAGTGACGGCATACATCATGACGCGGCCAAAAGGAAGCGTAAAATCCAGTTCCACCAGTTCGCTCACCGGAAGTTCAAGCGCCACAATTGCAGAAATCCCCGATTCACTGAGGTCGACGGTTTGTCCTTTCACCAGGCCACAGCTCTTGGAATGAATCGTGATTTGAACCTCGAGTTTGAACCGAGGCTGGCAACGGCAATCGATAAGATCGGAAGCCGGATTTCCTGCGCCCTGAGTGTCTTCTTTCAACCCGATTGACTCCAACGTAATTGCTATCGGCGCAATCACGGCAAAGCTTTAAATCGCTTTCATGTCGCTTGGCCACGAGCTCTTCAAATCCCAGTTTTGCGGGTTTCACTTTTCTCGCTACTTCAGTAGGATGATGTGCAGTTGCCGGTTTGCTTGCGGCATTTCGCAGCTCATCCCAAGCCCATGTCTGACTTCACACTGCGGGTAAATGGAAACGAGAAAAAAGTCAGCGTCCCGCCGGAGACGCCCCTGCTCTGGGTTCTCCGCGACACGCTGCAACTTACAGGAACAAAATTCGGCTGCGGCGCCGGCTTGTGCGGCGCCTGCACAGTTCACGTGGAAGGTTCGCCCGTGCGCTCGTGCTCCACGCCGATTTCGCAGGTTTCCGGAAAAAACATCACGACCATCGAGGGCCTCGGCGCAAACGGCTTGCACGTCTTGCAGGAAGCATGGATCGCGGAAGAGGTTCCGCAGTGCGGTTACTGCCAGGCCGGACAGATCATGACCGCAGCCGCGCTGCTCGCGAAAACTCCCAATCCCAGCGACGATCAGATCACCCAAGCGATGAACGGCAATCTCTGCCGCTGCGGTACTTATGAACGCATTCGCAAAGCCATTCACCGCGCCGCCGGCGGGGCAAATGGAAGCGGAGGTGCGCGATGAGTCCGTTAAGCCGCAGAGAATTTGTCGCTGCAGGCGTGGCCGCCGGGGCCGGCCTGGTAATCGGCTTCTATTTGCCGCACGGCGAAAAATCGCGCGAAGTTTTTTCGCCTAATGCCTATCTGCGGATCACGCCAGATAACAAAATCACCATCGTATGCGCCCGCTCCGAAATGGGCCAGGGGGTTCGCACTGCGCTGCCCATGATTCTTGCCGAAGAACTCGAAGCCGACTGGAACCACATTGAAATCGAGCAGGCCGGCGCCAGCACGCTCTACGGGGATCAGACCACCGGCGGCAGCGCCAGCGTTCGGACCACTTGGGATCCCATGCGCAAAGCCGGAGCGCAAGCGCGAGAGCTGCTCATCTCTGCCGCAGCGCTCGCCTGGGGCGTTCCACGCTCATCCTGCGCCGCGCAGAATGGAAGCATCATCCACTCCGCTTCCAAACGCACGTTGACCTACGGCGATCTCGCTTCCAAGGCAGCGACGCTGCCGATTCCAACCGACGTTCCTCTGAAACAAAGCAAAGACTACAGGATCGTTGGGCAACGCCTGCCGCGCGTCGATACGCCTTCAAAGGTGAAAGGCGAAGCGGTGTTCGGCATCGACTACCGTCCGCGGGAGATGAAATATGCCGTCCTTGCGCGCTGTCCCACCATCGGAGGAAAGCTCATCAGCTTCGACGATAGCGAATCGAAAAAGATTTCCGGGGTGCGCCATGTCGGCAAGCTGACTGATTCCGCCGTGGCCGTGGTTGCCGATAGTGTCTGGGCTGCGATGGAGGGCCGCCGTGTGCTCAACATCAACTGGGACGAGGGTCCGAATAAGAATCTGAACACCGCCGCGGTCATGGACTCGTTGAAGCAAGCTGCGGCGAATAAAGGCGCCAGCTTATACTCTGCCGGAGATGTGTCGAAAGTTAACGGTCGGCGAATGTCGGCTGAATATCAATTGCCGTTCATGGCGCACGCTCCTATGGAGCCCGGCAACTGCACCGCAAATTATTCGGGAACCTGGTGCGAACTTTGGGCCCCGACGCAGGTTCCTCAGGATTGCCGCGACTCCGTCGCGCAAGCCATCGGTCTCGATCCTGACCAGGTTAAAGTCAATGTCACGCTCATGGGCGGAGGCTTCGGCCGCCGTCTCGAGCACGATTACGCGGTCGAAGCCGCATTGGTTTCGAAGGCTCTGCATGACGCAAAAATTCCCGCGCCGGTAAAGGTCATCTGGACACGCGAAGATGACATGCGTTTTTCCACCTATCGCCCGGCGAGCCTGCATCAGTTGAGTGCGGTGCTGGATGGAGCCGGCTGGCCGGTCGCATTTACTCATCGCCTCATTGCGCCTTCGATTAGCGGACAGAAAGGCCAGCCCGGACCCAACGGCATCGATCCCGATCTTCCTGATGAAGCCGCATTCGGTTATGCCTTGCCCAACGTATCGCTCGAATACGTGCTGACCGAAACCCCCATGCCGCTCGGCTGGATGCGCTCCGTCTACGCTTTGCAAGCTGCTTTCGCCAGCGAAAGCTTCATCGACGAACTCGCCGCCGTTGCGGGAAGAGATCCGCTCGAGTATCGGCTGCGCATGCTGGCGAAAGATCAGGACATTTCCTATTTCACCACTGTTTGGAAAACCGCTCGCATGCGCGGCGCATTGCTGTTAGCGGCCGAAAGGGCGGGCTGGGAAAATCCTTTGCCACCGGGCCGCTTTCGCGGTATCGCGTGCTTTGGATGTTTCTCCACCTATGCCGCCGAAGTAGTCGAAATCAGCATGGAGAACGATGCACCGCGAGTTCATCGCGTGGTCGCCGTGGTCGATTGCGGGCAGGTCGTGAACCCGGGCATTCTCGAACAGCAGATTCAAGGCGGCATCGTCTATGCGCTTTCGAATGCCCTCCGAGCGCAGATCACTATCGACAAAGGCCGCGTGGTGCAGGGAAATTTCGATGACTA
>JASHTD010000239.1 GCA_030040725.1 Candidatus Sulfotelmatobacter sp.
GTTTCTATTCCGATGTGGCAGACGCGGCCGACGAGATAATCGCTTGGTTTACTGCCGTCTTCCATGGGCAGGACTTCGATGGGGTAAGCCTGGTTGTGCGGGCGGAGAATTAACTGACGGGCGGCGGTTTCCACGTACTTGATGGTGCAGGCTCCGTTTTTGAGGACAGCGTACATGTTGTTCTCACCCTTGCGGTAAGGCTTGAGCGAGTTGTAATGGCGATCGATGAGCAGGGTGGCGCCGGGCAGAAGGCGGGGGTACATGCTCATGCCTTCGCGGGCGTCGGCTTTGATGAGGACGAAGCGCTCCCAGCGGGCACGGTCGCCTTCGATTTCCGGCTTGAGCTTCTTCAGAAAACTCTTTTTGAATTTCAGGATCTCCTTGACATGCATGCTGGTAAGGAGGGGATGGGTGGCGGCGACGGCGCCGTCGGCGACGAGGACGTTCTGAAATTCGTCATTGCTGGGAGGCAGGATGGAAGCGCGCTTATTGACTTCGGAGGGGTCGAGGAGATCGAGGACGGAGAGATGCTGGACGGAGAGGACCCGATCCATGCCTTCGAGGCTGAGGCCGCGCTTGCGGTTCAGGAAGTTGGAGATGTGAGCCTGCTTGAATCCGGTCTGCTGGGCCAAGCGAAGTCCGGTGAGATCGCCGTCTTCAATGCGTTCCCAAAGAGCATTGCGAAGATTTTCCTGCAGGACGCGGAATTTCATGGCAGCAGGGAGTATAGCACGGGGTATAGCCGAGCGCTAATCGGAACAGGTTTTCCACAGCTTGAATGGTAGAAACAACCTTGAGATGACTATGCATTTGACACAGAGAGGAGAAAAAAATAATGTCAGACTTAGCCGTGACAGGGGATTATTTTGAGGAGGCCGTTGACGAGGAAATTCTCAACGGCCCTAGCGGGAGTAAATGCTCCGGTCAATCGATGTCAACCTCTGGCGTTGCTGCGGACCAAACCTCGAAAATGCTCGTCGCTGATAAGCAGCCGATCCCAGGCGCAGTCCTTGGTCACCTCCTGAACAAGTAGCCTGTCGTTTGGTTTTATAGAGGGGGATAGTTCATGGTAGATGAGAGTAGCGTTCCCAACGTCTCCTGCTACCACCCATTCAGAGTACAGGATTTTGGTTGCTCCCCATTTCTTCAAATTGTCCCAAAGGTTTGGATATTCGTCTTCGTTTTTGTGGTTGATATCGTAGCTGATGAGGTAAAGAGCCATACTGCCGTCTCGCTTTCTTGGGGGAAGCGCGACGGCAACGTTATAGCACAGTTAACGGCCTTGCGCGTTCAGGTACTCGCACGTTTTGCAGAGCGGGTATTCGCCAGTGCCGGACTTGCGCTGCTCAGGAGGAATTCGGCTTGCGTAGGGGCACGTATCGTTGTTGTGGTAGACGCAATCTTCGATTGGCTTTCGGAACTCGTAGAGAGACAGGAAGGGGGCTACGGTAGGCAAAATCGCTTCTGCTTTCCGCCGGAGCAGGAACCCCCTCAAGGAAGATGCCGATGCGAAGCCGTTCGGCTCTTGACTTCCAGAACTCCGGCAGCGTGAATATTAAATTGCGGGATGAAACATGGAAGGAAAATCGAATCCGTGTTCGGAATTCGTAACAAAAACGGCCCCGATAGTCTTGCGGGAAGATCGGGGCCAAGGATGCATTACGTTCCGACGCGCACTCTAACGCCGCGAGAAAGAATTTGTCAATTTGGTAAAATGAGTTTATACAAGTTGGTGCGCTTTGCGAAGAAGGCGCATCGAAAAAGGGGAGGCGGAGCGGGTGGGAGTTGAACCCACAAAACGCCTAGGCGACGTTAGCGGATTATAAGTCCGCAGGGCTTGACCGATGCCCAACCGCTCCGTTCCCCGAAATGCTAGTGGAACAAAAATCGAAAATGCACCGGGATTCAGCAAAGTATCTGTGAATTGCCTGTGGATACTGCCGGAAAACGCTATTTATCTGTGGATTGTAACGCGGCATTAAACATGACTACTCCGAAAAGGCCGAAAAAGAGCACTAAGTCGAAGCAGCCAAAATCCAAGGTATTTGTAGATAAGAAGGCGTTCGACAAGGTTTTGCAGAAACTGATTCGCTCAGAACCGGAAAAAAGAACCTAAGCATTAGGTGGCGCGCCCGGAGGCGGCGCTGCTGGCGGCGTAGGAGCAGGATGCGGCGGTGGCGCTTGTGGCGGCTGCGGAATCGGGAAAGGAAACTGAAATCCGACCTGCTGTATTTGCTGGAACATCCGACGAAAACCCACCCCGTAGGCATTTTCAAAAAATTTCGACGTTCCGCTATTCTCGACGAACCATTCCACTTCGGCCCATAGCTCGCCGATAAGATCACGCAACCCTGGATCACCCGAACTTAGGTCTACGACATGCTTAATCTTGAGTACATCCCTGATTGTTCCCAGAGTGATGGGTCTACCGTGGGACAAACGGTCTTTGTGCTTCGACAAGTATTCGGTTACTTCTTTGGCTCTGGTCGCCGGATCAGCTTCATCTTTTAGCAAGTAATTCTTTAGCCATTCAGTGACCAAAGACTCGGCTAATTTGTTTGCGTTTTTGCAGATTTCAAACAAAGCCAAGTCAAGCTTGTTAAGAAGGGGCAAGTAAACTCCGAGCACATCCGGATCAGCCTTTATATCTGTCTTGGCATTGTCGAACCCTTCTAGTATGGCTTGTGTTGGAACTATGCTTACCTGCCCGGTCTGCGGATCGCGGATTTGAATTTGTGGATCGATAGGCCCAAGAGCAGAAGTATCATCGAGAACTAGATCATCACCAGCTGTGGCCAACATCGTTGCCGCACTGAATGCCGCAATGTGGAATGATGAATCGGATTGAGGTAAACCTAGCTCTAAGTAGCGCGACGATCCTCTCGGCGGCTTCCGCCAGACCGCCAGGACTGTGCAGAAGGACGTCGAGCTTGTCTCCTTTAATGGTTCTAGTCAATTCCGAGAACGGTGTGACGTCGGAATGATCTAAGCTGTTAGGAATGTTCGCGACATTCATATTGGCCGCATACACGATCACGGGACGGCCAGTCTTCTCTTCGATTCGCCGGAGTAATCCTTGTCTGTAATTGAATCGCTCTTGGCCGTTCTGGGGCTTAGAGATCAGTTCGTAATATCGTGGCACTGAAATCAGCCTCGCTTGTGGACGCACCAGATTCCCGCACAATAACGCGAGACTGGGTGAGATTTAGATAATCCCCAAATCTCTTATAGACTCGGTCCGCTTTGCGAAGTTGCTCTGCCACTTCAGGGTGTGATTCGAGGTATTTGCGTGTTTCATCCGGAAGCAGGGTAGTCGCAGCCATATTCTCCTCCGGGGGGATACAGAACGTTGTATGGTGACAAGCCATTACCTAGGTAACTATAGCGTCTCACCTTTCGCTTTGCAACCTGCCCTTCGACTCTAGACTAACGTAAGCGAACGATTAGCGAACGGGCCTTACGAAAGGCGTAAATGCATTTTGCTCGATCAGCTTCCCGTAGGGCATCGGCTTCGCTTTAGCCAGTCGCATTACGGTTTGCTCGAATAGCGCGGCATCCTCCCGCCGATTGAACCGATAGGAAAACTCGTTCAAATATCGCTGTAGATGCTTTATCGAAAGCTGATGGTACGTTCCTATCACGGCACGCTTGAGCAGTGAGAAAGCGTTCTCCACGGTGTTTGTGTGAACGTCACCGCGCACGTACTCTTTATGGCTATGGCGGATTTTCGCGTGCTTCGCTTTGCGGAATTGCGTGATGCGGAAGTCGTAGGCTCCCGCGTCATCCGTCATAATGTTCGACACGTTTTTGTCCACATTCTGTGCGATGGCTTCGTAGAGTGTCCCTGCTTTATTGTCCTGTACCTGGACTAAGCGGAGCGGACCACCACGCTGCCGGATACCGAGCACTACGTCTTTGTTTTTCAGCTTGCGCCGATGGCCGCGTTGACGGCCTCCGATGTACGTTTCGTCGATTTCGACCGTCCCTGTCAGCTTGAGGCCGTCAGGATCGCTCATGGCTTCGCGGATGCGGTGCGCGAGATACCATGCTGTGCGGTAATTCACTTTTAGGTGACGCTGCAATTGCAGAGCGGACATTCCCTTTTTCGCGTCAACCATCAGTGCGATTGCCATGTACCACTTGTCGAGCGAGAGATGCGAGCCGTTAAAGATCGTACCAGTCGTGGCGGAGAATTGCTGCTTGCAGGTTGGCTCTAGACACTGGTAAAGCTGTGCGCGTTTGTTGTCGGAGTTCTTCGTCACCTTGCGCGTGATACGCGAGATTTTATCGTTGCCGCACGTGACGCAGCGTACACCGTGGGGCCAGCGGGAAGCCTCAAGGTACGCGAGGCATTGTTCTTCGGAGGCAAACGCTTTCGTGACTTCTATCAGTTTCATGGCTAGTCCACCATTGTGTTCTTAATTGCGGCAATCCGTCTTTCGGTTTCGGTAATTGCACCGTCGATGGCTTGGAGGACCGATTCGGGGAGTGCGCTTGGCTCAGCGCGAAGCTTCCTGAGAGCTTGAACCACTTGCTCCATTTGGCTGATTTTGGCCTTTACCGCCTGCCAATCTTCGGAACTCATTGCCATGTGGAAAATATACGCTTGACAGCTTTCTGTGTCAAGTGCATAATCATCAACCTTGACTGAGAAAATTATGAGCTATACGATTGCGGCATCGTATAACCCAATCCTTTCCTCAGGATACTCGCTCATGGATAACTGCAACGAAGAAAAGAACTTTGTCGAATTTCGCCGCAAAGTGAGGGCTGCTGAAGTGCTTTCGGCCGCGATGGAACATCTGTTGAAAGCGCTGCAGTTCAGTGGGAGAGTGAGCGTGATTTTGCAAAACGGGCGAGTGTTGAAATCTGGTTATGAGGAAGGATTTTTCCGACAGTGCGCGCCGGGATCGAGACGGGAGCAAGAGTTGTCGGTAGAACGATAAGGGGCAGTCACAGATTTAGATTGCGACTAGAGTCGAAACACAAGCGATTTGCCAACTCTGAAAATTAAATAGCTAAAGCAGGCCATCGTAAATAGAAACGAGCCCTGCGTTCGGTTTCCGCGTGAAGAACGGGAACCGGCGCAGGGCTTTTTCATTGCCGTAAAAGGAGCGGGTCGCATGAAGAGAAGCATGGGAACGGACACGAAGGAGAGTTCGCTGGAATTGAAGTACTGCGAGCGCTGCGGCGGGCTCTGGCTGCGCCCAGTGGGAGGTGAGCAGATTTATTGCACAGTCTGTGCGCGGGCGATGGCGGAGTTGCCGCCACCTTCGACAGAAGTGAAGAGGAAGGCAACGCACAGAAAAGAGTGGGAGGTCGAGGACGAACTTGAAGGCTATGCAATCGGTGAAATCGAGTTCGACAAAGCAGGAGGGCTGATATGAGCGGATTCGAGAATGGTCTTCCGGCGCAAGCAGGAGAAGCGACGTTGAGTTTTGCCGGGCGAGGGAATCGAGAAAACCAGGTTTGTGGGAAAGAAGAGTGGGATCGCGATCCGGATTTATGGCTGTACCGCAAGAAGACGACCATGTTGCTGCGACGATACGTGCAATGGTCGCTGGAAGCAGGACGGGTGCCTTCGCTGCTAGGACGTGAGTTATTTCGCAGCCGAATCTCGGCTTACAGTGCGATTACGTTCGAGGAACGGGTGATCTTCTTGCACGATGTGGAAGGATGCCTAGAGAGATTGCAAGGGTTTGACCGCCAGATTATTGCACGTGTGCTGTTACAGGAACATGACCACGATGCGGCGGCGCAAATCCTGCAGTGCGATCGAAAGACCATTGAACGGAGGCTCCCGGAGTTGATTGACGAGTTGACGGACGATTTTCTTCAGGCAGAGTTGCTGGAGAGGCTGCCCGAGACAAAAGACGATAGCCTGTGAAATTCACCCAGAAACGAACACGCGAGAGTTGTGGAAAAAGTTGTCAAGAGGGTAAGGGGTTTGCGATTTTAGCAAGTGATTGAAAACGTGAGGAAAATAATTCTTGGAAAATGTCCCAAAGGCGGTTTGCAGTATGATATAATGTAAGTATAAGAATAAGAAAAAAGAAATAGTGATCCAAAGGCGCACTTTCCAGTGCGCCTTTCGTTTTTGGGAGGTGCCATTGGCTGGAGCGCGGCGAAAGGGAAAGAAGAAAGGTGGGCGCGCGACAACAGCATTCAAAGAGAAAACTTACGAAAAAGAGACCTTGCAACTGGACGAGAAGCCAATAAGCGCGGTGGAAGCGCTGCAAGTAGTGGCCGATCTGGTGCGGGCTCGTGCCGGAGAGAT
>JASHTD010000240.1 GCA_030040725.1 Candidatus Sulfotelmatobacter sp.
AGAGAAACTTAAGCATTTTCAAGCCCAGGCTCGCGGCGACCTCGAAGCGCGCGAGAAAGCGGTTTCCGACTTGGTCGCGCCAGTTCGTGATTCGCTGAACAAAGTGGATACGCAGATTCAGCAGATGGAAGAAAAACGAAGCGACGCTTACGGCGAATTGCGTGCGCAGGTCCAATCGCTGATCACGACGCAGAAAGAATTGCAATCGCAGACCGGCAATCTGGTGCGGGCGCTGCGCACACCCAATGTGCGCGGGCGCTGGGGAGAAATTCAGTTGCGGCGCGTGGTGGAAATCGCCGGAATGCTTTCGTATTGCGATTTTGCCGAGCAGGAAACTGTTCATACCGATAACGGCAGATTGCGGCCCGATCTGGTGGTGAAGCTTCCCGGAGGAAAGAACGTAGTCGTCGACGCGAAAACACCGCTGCAGGCTTTTCTCGACGCCTTTGAAACCAGCGACGAAGACGCGCGCCGAGCGTGCCTGGCCAATCATGCGCGGCAGGTTCGCGATCACATGGACATGCTCAGCGGAAAAAAATACTGGGAACAGTTTGAATCCACTCCGGAATTTGTCGTGATGTTCCTTCCGGGTGAAACATTTTTCAGCGCGGCTCTGGAACAGGACTCGAGCCTGATTGAGCACGGAGTTCTGAACCGAGTGATTCCCGCCTCTCCGACGACCTTGATCGCCTTATTAAAGGCGATCAACTACGGATGGAATCAGGAAAAGCTGGCGCGCAATGCCCAACAGATCAGCGCCCTGGGAAAAGAACTGCACGATCGCTTGCGCTTGCTTGCGGAACACATCACCTCGGTGGGCACGGGACTCGACCGGGCGGTCGAGTCCTATAACAAAGCTGTCGGCTCGCTGGAAAGCCGGGTGTTGGTTTCGGCGCGTAAATTTGCCGAACTGGGCGCCTCGGTCGCCGACGATATTCCAGAACTCGAGCCGATCGAGACAACTGCGCGGGCGCTATCGTTCGAATGGGACGACGAACCTCCGTCTCCGAAAGAGGAAGAACGCAAGGCTGGGTGAAATGAGCCAGCTTCATTTACGCGCGTTCATTGTGACCGAAGCCCTCCCTGGGTATCGGGAATAAGTGCTCGTCTCCTGGAATTGATGAACCTGTAGATGTCTCCGCCCGCCGGTGAAAGCGCGGGGCGTTCGGGATGACGCCAGCAAACAAGCGTGAGAACGTAAACCATTCCACGACAGGCGTTTCTTCCCACCTTAAAGCTCTGTTCCAACTCCGCCGATATCCCAATTGCTGACGCGCCTCGTAATGCGGCGCTGCCCATTGCTGGGTTCCCCTTCTTAGAAATGCTAAAGAAAAAGGAGTCACGGGTTCCGTGAAGTCTGCTGCCGCTTCCCGCGCAGCGAAAGCTGCCGTCAACGTAGTGAATCGCGGCGCGTCTGCCTTGACTGGCACCCCTTTCGGCGAAACCGCGGAACGCGGAGTGAGCCATCCGTCTGTACGCGACCTGCAGGACCATAAGTTTGCGCTCGATCAGCACTCGATTGTCGCCACTACCGATGTGCAGGGAACCATCACCTATGTCAACGATAAGTTCTGCGAGATCAGCAAGTACGCGCGCGAAGAACTGATCGGACAAAACCATCGCCTGATCAAGTCGGGCCATCACTCCGCCGAATTCTTTCAGGAGATGTATTACGCGATTGCTCATGGCAAGGTCTGGCATGGAGAAATTTGCAATCGGGCGAAAGACGGGTCGCTTTATTGGGTCGATACCACCATCGTTCCTTTGCTGAACTCGGACGGCAAGCCCCGGCAATACATCGCCATCCGCACCGATATCAGCGAGCGCAAGCGTGCGGAGGAAGCGCGCAGCTATCTCGCGGCCGTGGTCCAGTCCTCCGAAGACGCCATTGTGGCCAAGACATTGTGGGGCATCATTACCGCGTGGAACCCCGGCGCCGAGAAGTTGTACGGCTACTCGGCGGCCGAAGCCGTGGGCCAGCCCATGCGTATGCTGATTCCGGAAGAACGTGCCGACGAGGAGTCGGATATTCTCGCGAGAATCCGGCGCGGAGAAAGCGTCAACCATTTCGACACGGTGCGCCTGAGAAAAGACGGCACCAGGGTTGACGTCTCGGTCAGCATTTCTCCGGTCAAAGACGGGCGGGCGATCATCATCGGGGCGTCGAACATCGCACGCGACATCAGCGAGCGCAAACAGGCCGAGGCCAAGTTAGCGGCCCAAGCCGAAGAGTTGTCCCGAACGGCGGAAGAACTGGCTCGCTCCAACGCTGACCTCGAGCAGTTTGCCTACGTCGCATCGCATGACTTGCAGGAACCCCTCCGCATGGTGACGGCTTATACGCAACTGCTCGCCGAACGCTATACGGGGAAGCTCGACGAGAACGCGGACAAGTTCATCGGCTATGCGCAGGATGGAGCCATGCGCATGCAGGTGCTGATTCAGGACCTGTTGGCTTTTTCCCGCGTGGGGAGAAAAGAGGATGCAATCAGCAGCGTGGATTGCAGCGCAGTAATGGAAGAGGTAAAGCAGTCGCTGTCCTCGGCGATTGAGGAAAGCGGAGCGGTCATCAGCTGCCGCGAACTGCCGAAAGTAGAGGCTGTCCACACCCAGATGGTTCAGCTGTTTCAGAACCTGATCGGAAATGCCATCAAATTCCGGGGGAAACAGGTTCCGGCGGTTTCCGTGCAAGCCGAAAATAAAAACGGCCAGTGGCTCTTCACGGTACGCGACAACGGAATCGGAATCGCGCCGGAGTATGCGGAGAGCATTTTTGTAATCTTCCAGCGATTGCATGCGCGCGCGGAGTATCCCGGAAACGGGATCGGCCTGGCGATCTGCAAGAAGATTGTGGAGCGTTACGGCGGAAAAATCTGGGTGGAGTCGCAACCCGGAGCCGGTTCCACGTTTCGCTTCGTCCTGCCGCTTCGCGCTTCCAAGAAAGCAGAGGCTGCGTACGCATGAACGCGACATTCCATCTCCTCATTGTGGATGACAACCCAGCCGATGTGTCGCTGGTACGGGAAGGAATGGCTGCCGCTGCCTATCCGGGAAAGATCGAGAGCGTAGGTGACGGCATTGAGGCGCTGGCCTTTCTGAACAAGAGAGGTGATTTCGCCAATGCAGCCAAGCCCGACCTGGTCATTCTGGATTTGAACCTGCCGAAACGGGACGGACTCGCCGTGCTCGCCGCCATGAAAGCCGGCCCGGAACTGCGCAAGATTCCGGTC
>JASHTD010000241.1 GCA_030040725.1 Candidatus Sulfotelmatobacter sp.
GTTCTGGTTTGCGGCGAAGGTTTTCTGTTTTCTCTTTCTTTATATATGGGTGCGCGGGACGCTGCCGCGCTTCCGCTACGATCAACTAATGGCCTTTGGCTGGAAGTTTTTGCTGCCGCTGGCGATTGCGAATCTGGTGGCGACGGCGATTGCGGTCGCGTGGTGAGGGCGGTTCGTTTCCTCGGAAAAACTCCCACGTCTCGCAAAAACGGCGAGACATGGGGCACCCTAGTTCCAGTAGAGCGTCTTTAGACAATTAACCACTGGCAGCTGACAAGTTTTATGAGTTTTCATTTAATTCTCTTTCTGGCGTTTGCTGCGGTTTGCGTAGGCGGAGCGGTGAACCTGCTGGTGCAGCGGCATCCGATCAATAGCGCGCTATCGCTGATTGCGGTCATGGGGGCGCTGTCAGGCGAGTATCTTCTGCTCGGGGCGGAGTTCGTGGCCGCGGTGCAGGTGATCGTTTACGCCGGTGCGATTATGGTGCTGTTTGTTTTCGTGATCATGTTGCTGAACGCGGGAGTGGAGGAGCAAACGAAAGGCAGCCGGATCGCGATCCTGCTCGGTGTGCCCGGCGTCCTGATTGTGAGCGTGCTGGTGGCGTGGGTGGTGCTGCAGCCCTCGGGGACGGCGGATGTGGCGATCGGCGCGCTGCCCGGACCTCCGAACGAGATCGCGCAACTTTTGTTTCACAACTTTTTGCTGCCGTTCGAAGTGACATCGATATTGATCCTGATTGCCATCATGGGCGCGGTGGTACTGGCGAGCAAGCCGGAAGCCAGGCCGGGAAAGGCGGAATGATGGTTCCACTTTCGTACTACCTCCTACTCAGCGCATTCCTGTTCAGCTGCGGGGTAGCGGGATTCCTGATCAAGCGCAACATCATCACGATCTTCATGTCGATTGAGCTGATGCTGAACGGGGTGAACCTTTCGTTTGTAGCGTTCGCGGCGCACTGGCACGCGCTGGCGGGACAGATTTTTGTTTTCTTTGTAATGGTAGTGGCGGCGGCCGAGGCGGCGGTGGGACTGGCGATCATTATTGCCGTATACCGCACACGCGAAACTCTGAACGTAGATCAGGTGAACCTTCTTAAGTTATGAAGCGGCTCAAGCTATGAACCCCCAGCTCAATCTGTGGCTGATTCCGATTCTGCCGCTTGCGGGAGCGGGGATCAACGGATTCTTCGGCAAGAGATCGTCGCGGCGGGCGGTGAATACGATCGCCCTGTTCTTCAGCGGAGCGGCGTTCGCGATGGCGTTGTGGGTTGCAGCGAGATTTTCTTCCTTATCACTTCCCTACCAGGAGTTTCTGGCGCACTGGATTCGGGCGGGCAGTTTCAGCGCCGATTTCGCGTTTTATCTCGATCAGCTTTCGCTGGTCATGCTCCTGGTGGTGACGGGAGTGGGATTTCTGATCCACGTTTATTCCGTTGGCTACATGCACGACGATCCGGGCTACTACCGGTTTTTCAGCTACCTGAACCTGTTCATGTTCTTCATGCTGACGCTAGTGTTGGCCGGCAATTATCTGCTGATGTTTATCGGCTGGGAGGGAGTGGGGCTGGCGTCCTACCTGCTGATTGGATTCTGGTTCACGAAGGATTCGGCAGCTTCGGCGGGAAAAAAAGCGTTCATCGTGAACCGCGTGGGCGACTTCGGGTTTCTGATCGCGCTGTTTCTGCTGATCAAGCATTTTGGATCGCTGAATTTCGACCGTGTGTTTGCCGCGATTGCGCCCATGCCAGCGGAGACCGCGGGAGCGGGTTTGCTAACGGCGATCGGGATTCTGATGATGGTTGGGGCATGCGGCAAGTCGGCTCAGATTCCTCTATACGTCTGGCTGCCGGACGCCATGGAAGGCCCGACGCCGGTTTCGGCGCTGATTCACGCTGCGACCATGGTCACGGCGGGCGTGTACATGGTTTCGCGGTCGCACGTGATTTTCGAGCGAGCGCCGGGAGCGCTGATGGTGGTGGCGATTATCGGGACGCTGACAGCGTTTTTTGCCGCGACGATTGCGATTACGCAGACCGACATCAAAAAAGTTCTGGCTTACTCGACGGTCTCGCAGCTCGGGTACATGTTCCTGGCGTGCGGGGTGGGAGCTTTTTCCGCGGGAATTTTCCACCTGATGACGCATGCGTTCTTTAAAGGGCTGCTGTTCCTGGCGGCCGGATCGGTGATTCACGCTGTCGGCGGCGAGCAGGATATGCGCAACATGGGCGGCCTGCGGAAGAAAATTCCCTGGACCTTCTGGACGATGACGGCGGCAACGGTGGCGATCGCGGGCATTCCGGGAGCAGCAGGATTTTTCAGCAAAGACGAAATTTTGTGGAAGTCCTACCAGGTGAGTTGGGCTTACTGGCTGGTGGGAGTGGTCACGGCGCTGATCACTTCTTTTTACATGTTCCGGCTATGGTTCATGACGTTCTTCGGCGAGTATCGCGGAGACGCTGACGAGGGACACGGCTTGGGAAATCATACTAGGCACGGCCACGATGCGGACGGGCATGGCGGGATTCACGAGAGCCCAATGGTCATGCTGGTGCCCCTGGTGATTCTGGCGGTGCTCTCGCTGATTGGCGGATATGTGGGCGTGCCGAGCGCATTGGGCGGCAACGATCACTTCGATAATTTTTTGGCACCGGTTTTCCATAGCAGCGCATCGGCAGATGCGAAGACGCAGGCCGTCGGTGAGAAAAGCGCAACCGAACAAACAACTGAGGGTTCCGAGTCCACGACGGGAGCTTCGAGCGAGCTGCTGTTCACGGGGATTTCGGTGCTGGCAGCGTTTCTCGGGTTCGGGTTCGCTTGGCTGTTGTATTACAAGAGTCCTCATTTGCCGGAGAAGATTGCGGCCGCAATGGCGGGTGGGTACCAGACACTGGTGCACAAGTATTACGTTGATGAATTGTATGGAGCGGTATTCGTGAAGCCGCTGATTAACGGCTCGACGCGAATCCTCTGGCATGACGTAGATCAGAAGACGATCGATGCGGCGGTGAATGACGCGGGCGAGGGCGCGTGGCACGTTTCCGATGAAGTGCGGCACATGCAGTCGGGAAATCTCCGGTCATACGCGGGATGGGTTGCGGCGGGCGCGGCGGTGGTGATCGCGTTCATGATCTGGATGTGGATGGGAGCGCGATGAGCACGCACGATCTCGACCAAATCATACTTACGCTGGTGACGTTTGTGCCGCTGGCGGGCGCGCTACTGCTGATGTTCCTGCCGCGGCGCGATCGCGACATCCGCATTTTCGCGCTGGTGATATCCCTGCTCACGTTCGTGCTGTCGTTGCACCTGCCGGTTTATTTTCATCGCGGGCTGGACGGGTTTCAATATCAGATCGACAAGCAATGGATTTC
>JASHTD010000242.1 GCA_030040725.1 Candidatus Sulfotelmatobacter sp.
CGTTTGAACCTGCCGTTCGCGATCTGTTCGGTCTTGCCATACAACTTGATCTTCCCGTTTTCGATCTCATACAGCGGCCAAATGCCCGTATTCACGGCCAGTTCACCGAGTTCGAAGGAGAGCACGGGATCGAAATCCCAACCCTTCGGGCATGGATTCAGGCAGTGAATGAAGGTCGGTCCGCCGATCGACAGAGCCTTGCGGATGTTGTTCATCGCCTGCAGCGGATACGAAGTGGAAATGGTTCCAACATATTTGCAGGTGGGATGGCCAACCATCATCAGCGGGGCGACATTCTTTTTCCAGCGATGATGCATGATCCGCTTTACTTTTCCCGGAGTACTGAACGAGGTGTTGGCGCCGTACGGAGAGGTTCCGGAGATCTGGATGTCCGTGTTGGCGTAGGACTCGTTGTCGTACATCAGGATCAGCAGGTTGTAATCGGGATGGGTCATGGTTGCGGAAATCGCACCCAGGCCCATGTCAGCTCCACCGCCATCACCGCAGAATGCGATGACGTTGATGGGCTCGTCCTTCATGAAGCCCTTGCGCATCTGCGCGCGCAGCGCGGCTGCGACGCCAAGCGCACCGGAGCCTGAGCTGCCCAGTTGCGTATGCATCCAGGGCACGCCCCACGGGGTTGCATAGTAAGAGGTGTTGGCCACGTACATGCAGCCCGTGCTGCCCAGAATGATGGTTCTGGGACCTGCAGCCTTCGCCATCAGCTTCATGATTTGCGCAGACTCGCAGGCTTGGCAGGTGCGGTGGCCGGATGTGTAGTACTCGTTGAATGGAACCTTCTTTACGCCTTTGAAGGCTTCCAGGTCTTGCGTCGGTTTTTCATCTACGAATGTTGTGCTCATTGATTGATGTCCTTTCCGGCTATTGAATAAGCGTCGAAACGCTTATCCCCGCAGCCCGATCCATTGAGTCAGGGGTTGCGCAATTCCTTTCGCGGCGTCGAAGACCGAGTCCGCGACTTTCTCGAGGTCTGGCACGGTGATTTCGCGTCCACCGAGTCCACCGATGAAGCCCAGCACCGGTGGTCTGGTAGCGGAGCCGGTGTACATGGCCGACCGAACTTCAGTGGCCACTACGCCGCTGAGGTTGGGCGATCCAAACGAGAAATCGCGATCGATCACTCCAACTGCCTTGAAGCGCTCAAGGCATTTGGCAATTTCCGGACCGGCAAACGGCCGGAACCAGCGCAAGCGCACAAAGCCAACTTTCTTGCCTTCTTCGCGCATCTTGCGGATGGCAACGCGAGCCGGCGTCGACAACGTGCCCATGCCCAGCAGAACCACATCGGCATCCTTGGTCATGTACTCTTCGAAGAACGGATTGCCGTATTTGCGTCCAAACGTGTGTTCGAACTCGGCGTAGACCTCGCGGATCACGTCGCAAGCAATTTCGGTGACCGCATAATTCTGTCGCCGAATTTCGGTCACCCAATCCTCGTTGGCCTGCGGCGCAACGGAGATTACGTTATCGGGATGGAACAGTAAGTCGCCGCGATCGTAGCGAGGCAGGAACTTCTTTACCTGCTCAGCGCTTGGGATCTGGACCAGCGCCTGTGAGTGAGTCAGGAACGCGCCATCGCAACTGATGGCCAGCGGTACGAACATGCGGCGATCTTCCGCCACGCGATACGCAATCAGCGCGGTGTCGAGCGCTTCCTGCGCGCTGTCAACCCAGGTCAACAACCAACCGAGGTCGCGCACGGCGAGGGCATCGTTGTGCTCCACGCCGAACGCTCCAGGATCGTCCAGCGCCCGATTGCCGACCATGGCCACCATGGGAATGCGCAGAGCCGGGGTAACCGTCAGCGCTTCCATGGCATACATCCAACCTACGCCGCTCGAACCGCAGAATACGCGCGCGCCGCAAGCCGAGGCATGCTTGACGATTTCAAATTGTGAATGCTCGCCTTCGGCCACGATGTACTCGCAATCCATTTCGCCATCTGCAACCAGTTGGCTGATGTATTGCATCACCGTGTCGTAAGGCCGGATCGGATACGCCGTGACTACGTCCACGTTGGCCAGTTTGCAGGCGATCGCAATGGCTTCCGCTCCGGTAATCAGGGCTTCCTGCTCGATACTCTTTTTCTTTTCTTGAACCGGCATTGTTAATGTCGCCATCTGATTCTCCTTATCTTTACAGTGCTGCTTGGGCGGACTAGCCTTTGCGAGCGACTTCCAGGGCCTCAGGCACCTGTTCTTGATATTGACCGCGATACCGGAAGCCATGCGATCGTTTCTCGATGGGCTCCGTCGATTCGATTGTTTTCTCCAGCCACTTCAAATAAGCATCCTTATCTTTCTTGAATGCCTCGTATTGGCTGTTGTTATCTTTGAACTGCGATTCGTTGACCATGGTGATGCAGTCTTCGACAGGGCAAACGGCCTCGCAAACGCCGCATCCGCAGCACGCTTCGAGGTTCGCATCGTAGGTGTTCTCGGGCGTGACGTCGAAGGAAGCATCGGGGCAGTTGAGCCAGCAGAGCGTGCACTTGGTGCAGGTCGAGAAATTTACGACCGGGCGTTGCGTGCGCGACGAGTATTTCTTGAACAGCTCATTGCGTGCTGGACGGAATCCGCCAACCTCGCCGGTGACCGGATCTTTGTACGGTCCGCCTTGCGGCTGGCCTTTAATGGAAACGCCTTCCCGCATGTTTTCCCACTCGGGCAGCGCGAACTTGAAGAGTTCTTCGGGATTGCCTTCGCCGGGCTTCACATCAATCGTCTTGAAGCGGTCATAGGCGGTTTTCGCTGACGTGACCTTGAGAGGACTCTTCAGCTTTTCGGTGATGAACCGCTCGACTGCTTGCAGGCTAACGATTTCCGGGAATGCTTTGGCGATCGCCCCCAGCACGCGCACGTCAGTGTGATCATCTTTAAAGACCCACATTCCGGAGAAGCTGGTTACTCCTTTGAGCACGGCCAGTTTGTAGGGCTGCTCGTTGCGGTGAATGGTCTTCAGCAGTTCCGGTGCGTCCTGCAGCGAAACTACGATGAGAGTACGTCCGGGTTTCAGTGCATGGTGAACCGGTTGCAGCCCGTACCAGGCCCACGACTCCGTGCCCTTGCAGAGCGTGTCATCGAGGACGACCGTTACGTCGACTTGCTTCGGCTCGTACTGCGCCATTCCCTCCTGAAGGGTCTGCTCATCGTTGGCAACAATGGCGAAACTCTTGGCCGGAATGCCGTTCCGTTCCGGAGAATCTCCATAACGGCCGAACGAAATCCCTAACTTGCCTTCGTTGTGCGCGGCCAGAACGATGTCGCGCGTTATGTTTTTTGCCAGAGTCTTTTGAAAGACTCCACGGTAGATAATTTCAACGGCAAATAGTTGGCCCATTTGGCAACCTCCATCCTTTTTGGAGCTGATTCAAAACGATGTCTTCGATTTCCGAGATGTGCGTGAGCATGGCCTCGCCAGCCCCCGCCGCATCGCCAGCCTTCAGAGCCGCTAGCACGCGGCGATGTCCCGCGAGCGATTTTGACGCGCGACCTTCCACCTGCAAGGCTCGTTCGCGGGTTTCCCGCAGCAGGTCCATCAGCACATCGATTAGTTTGAGCACGATGCTGTTGGCGGCCGCAGCGGCAATCGCGTAGTGAAACAAAGCGTCTTCCTCAACTGCCGGCTCATTTCGCTGCAGCCTTTGCTCGTGGCGCTGAAGAATGTTCTCCATCTCCACGATTTGTTCGGGAGTAACATGTCGAGCGGCAATTCGCGCTACCGCTGGCTCGATCATTTTGCGAACCTCGATAAGTTCGCCGATGTGATGTTGCTTTTCGAGAAGTGCGCTTGCCACCGAACCCATGGGAGAATCAGCCGCGGGATCCCGCACGATAGTTCCCACTCCTTGCCGCACTTCCAATAACCCCATGAGTTCAAGGCTATGCACCGCTTCCCGGACTGAGCTGCGGCTGACCCCGAGCATCTACACAAGTTCACGCTCCGAGGGAAGCGTGTCGCCGGGTTTCAGGTCGGTGAGAATTCGCTCCTGAAGTTGCTGGGCAACTGCTTTATAGACCCGGCTGCGCGGGATGGTTTCAAGCTCGATCTTCGCGGTACTGCTCATGGGGGATGAGATCACTGGTCCGACGACTGAGCATCGAACCAGCTCATTACAGACCTCGGGGCATAAATCGCGCAGTGAGCCCTAAATGCCTTCAAAGTGAGCTCGCGCACTGATCAATGTGACCGATGTCGCTTTTCAGGCAGATTTCTCGTCAAAGCGTCCGGCACGCCTTGGTTACCTTCGCGGTGTGACCGCAAGAAGCGCGAAACCGCCGACCATGGCTCAAAGTGATCCGGCTCAATTCAATGCGAACCAGCTATCACGATTAACCGTGACTGCAATCACTGCGCAAATCTTAGGAAATGTTGAAACTTGCAACCAGCAGCGATACCGCTGCTGAGTTCTCTTACATGCAGTTTTTCCGGGATTTGTACCAGTGGTCAGTTTCGCAACAGATGCACGACCGCGAGAAAGGCCGCTGTTTTCGTGTGATTGCAAAACTCTTAAGGAGAAAAACGAAATCATGAAGACGAAGAAGCTGGTAATGCTGATCGTGACCATCGCGGTAGCACTGTTCGTTCTGATCCCCAATTTGTCCTGGGCCGAAGACGGAGCGGCCATCTACAAAACCAAATGCGCTATGTGCCATGGCGCCGATGCTGCAGGTAAGCCCGCGGCCAAGATTCCGAGCCTGGTTTCCGACGAAGCCAAGAAGCAGTCGGATGACGGTCTGGCCAAGGCTGTGGTAGAGACCGCGAAGCATCCAGCTGGCGTAAAAAGCATTCCGGCTGATGACGTGAAAGCGATCGTGGCCTACATCCGCAGCCTGCAGAAATAAGCCATTGGCGGTTCCATTGGCGCGCCACTGCTGAAACGGTCGAGCAGTCGCCGAGGAGAGCGTGAGGTGTGCGATGCAGGGATCCGGTGTGATAGAGGGCGAACGGAAAACGAGCCAGTCGCGCCTTCCCCGGAATATCCCAGGGCTGCGCGCTCCGCATGGAACCCGCCGCTCGAGCCCGAGGCGGAAATCCCTTGGGCTCGGGCCACTTTTATTGACCACTTCACCTCGCACAGTTCCGGGCACCGCTTCGCAGCGGAGACGGGATTCCTCTTTGTTGATTCCGTCGGAGAGAAAGTCCCGCGCCGGTGCCATCAGGAGTCACTTTTATGAGTAAGGCATTACTGTATGACGCAACGATGTGTATCGGCTGCAAGCAATGTGAGCAAGCCTGCGCCACGCAAAATCACTTGCCCTATAACGACGCAGTCGCTGCGGAGCCAGTTCAGTCCGAACATAAATTCACCGTTGTTCTCACGAAGGATGACAAGTTCATGCGCCGCCTTTGCATGCACTGCGAGAAGCCGGCCTGCGCGTCGGTTTGCCCCGTAGGTGCACTGCACAAGACGAAGGAAGGCCCGGTTGTTTACGACGTGTGGAAGTGCATTGGTTGCCGTTACTGCATGGTGGCCTGTGCATTCGGACAGCCGAAGTATGAATGGCAATCCCTCAATCCGCGCGTGCGCAAATGCATTATGTGCCCCGACCGCATCGCAGCCGGCAAACAGACGGCCTGCGCCGAGATTTGCCCAACCGGCGCGACCAAGTTCGGCGATCGCGACGACCTGGTCAAGGAAGCGCAGGAGCGCATCCGGCAGAACCCTTCCAACTACGTGCCCCGAATTTATGGGCTGAACGAAGTTGGCGGCACCTCCGTCCTGATTCTGTCCGGCGTCAACCCGGAAGAGTACGGATATCCAGCTTCGGCAAAAATCGGCGATACACCGATGCCGGAATACACCGGACGGGTCATGGAAAGAGTGCCGGACTTTATCCCGGTGTGGTCGCTTGTCCTCGGCGGCATCTACTGGATTTCCCATCGCCGCGATGAAGTGGCCGCAGCGGAAGCGGAAGATAGAGCCGCTGCAGAAGCGGAAGAAGGAAAAGAGAAGAACGGGAGTTCGCGATGAAGATCAAGCTGACTTTCTGGAGAGGTGTTTTCGCGGTAATCATGGTGCTCGGCCTCTATTCGAGCTACGTCCGCTATCTCAAGGGCCTCGGCGCCGTCTCGAACATGACCGACCAATTCCCCTGGGGATTCTGGATCGGTTTCGACTGCCTCTGCGGCGTCATGCTCGCGGCGGGCGGATTCTGCATCGTGGGAGCCGTGTATCTATTTAACGTGGAGCGCTTGCACAGCATTATGCGGCCGGCGGTGTTGACCGCGTTCCTGGGCTATCTCCTGTTTATTGTCGGATTGCTGTTCGACCTCGGCCGCCCCTGGTACATCTGGCACCAGCTCATCTATATGAACCCGCACTCGGTGATGTTCGAAGTGGGCATGTGCGTCATGACCTACACGACCGTGCTCTTCTTCGAATTTCTTCCAAGCGTTTTCGAGCGGTTTCATCTCCAGGCACCCATCCGCTGGATCAAGAAGATCTATCCGGTTCTGATCGTGGCCGGCATTCTGCTGTCGACCTTGCATCAGAGTTCGCTCGGATCGCTTTACCTGATCATGCCGATGAAGCTGCATCCGTTCTGGTACTCGCCCGCGCTGCCGTTCTTCTTCTTTGGTTCGGCCGTTGCCGTTGGACTGGCGATGACGATCTTCGAATCGACGCAGAGTTCGAAGGCATTTGGGCGGCAGCTGGAATTGAGCGTTCTGGTCACGCTTGGTGGAGCGCTGCTGGTGGCTCTCTGGGTCAACGCGCTGCTTCGTTTCGAAGATTATTGGCATCGCGGGTTGCTGCGGGAAATCTTCCGGCCAAGCTATGAGGCGTATTTCCTCTGGGCCGAGTTGTTGATGGCCTTCGTGATTCCTATCACGTTGCTCAGCTTCAAGCGGGTCAGGTTGTCGCCTAACGGGCTGTACTGGACGTCCGTCATCAGTCTTCTCGGATTCATCACCAATCGTCTCAATGTAAGCTTGATCGGCTTCGAGACCTATGTTGGCCATCATTACGTTCCCAAGTGGACCGAGTTCTCGGTGACGCTGATGATCATTGCCATGGGCTTCTTCTTGTTCGCAGTAGCAGTGAGGTATCTGCCCATCTTCCCCCACGAAGAAATTGCGGCTGTGCCCCAGCTGGAGCCGGAGCTGGTTCGTGTGCAAGGTGTTCCTGCGCTGGTGGAGAATGCTGGCGATTGAGTCAACTCGGGCTCGCTGGACTCGTGTAACTCATAGCATCAGCGCAAAACTTGTTCTTTCGCTCGTCATCTCGATGAGCGCGGTGTTCGGCCTGCTCGGTTATCTGATCGTCCGCCTGCACCAGCAGCATCTGGAGCAAACGACGCTGGCGAGCGCCGAACGGGTCAGCGATGTCATTCGGCGCAGCACGACCTACTACATGCTGCGCAATGATCGCGACGGGCTTCATCACGCGATGCAGACGATGGCGGATGAGCCGGGAATGCTCAAAATCCGCATTCTCAATCAGGACGGCCGGATCAACTATTCCAGCGCTCCCAGCGAGGTTGGCCAGGTCGTCAACAAAAACGAAGAAGCCTGCTACATCTGCCACAACCAATCGCCCCCGCGCGCAAATCCCAACCAGTTTGATCGCTCTCGTATCTACAAGGCCACCGGCGACCAGCGAGTTCTGGGGATCGCAACTCCCATTGAAAACCAGCCCAGCTGTTCGAATGCCGCTTGCCACGCGCATCCGGCGAGCCGGCTGATTCTCGGTGTTCTGGAGGTCGACCTTTCTCTCGAAAAGGCAGATGTGCAGCTCGCGCAAACCACGCGCCGCATGATCGCCTACCTCTTTTGCGCACTGCTTTCGATCGGAGTGATGTGTTGGTTGTTCGTCTGGCAGGTGGTGGGAAAGCCGATCAAAGCATTGAAGGATGGCACGGAGCGGCTTTCGCATGGCGCGTTGGGATTTCAAATCGAAATTGGCGGGCAAGATGAACTCGGCGATCTGGAGCACTCTTTCAACAGCATGAGTTCACAACTGCAGGCGGCGAATACCGAAATTGTCGCCTGGACCAGAACTCTCGAAGAGCGTGTCGAGCAAAAAACCGGCGAGCTCAAGCGCGCCAGCGACCACCTGCTGCACGTCGAAAAAATGGCGTCCCTGGGCAAGATGGCTGCGGTGGTCGCGCATGAAGTGAACAACCCGCTGTCAGGGATCCTTACTTACGCCAAGCTATTGCGAAAGTGGGTCCTTGCTGGCCAGGCAGAACATGAAAAACGCGAGGACGCGCTGCAATGCCTGGAGCTGATCGCGGCCGAAAGCCGGCGCTGCGGCGAGCTGGTAAAAAACCTGCTCAGCCTCTCTCGCACCGCTCCGATGAATCTGGAACTGACTGACTTGAACGCCGTCATCGACCGTTGTCTGCTGCTGGTGCGGCATCCGCTGGAGATGGCTGGCGTGCAGTTGCAAACGCATCTCGCGGAAGGCTTGCCCCCGTTGCAGTGCGATCCCGCGCAGATCGAGCAGGTGCTGCTGGCCTTGATCACCAACGCTATGGATGCCATGCCCGAGGGAGGAAACATCTGGCTCGATGCGCGATTCGATGAAGACCGGCAGGAAATCGAACTCCGGGTTCGGGATGACGGGCCGGGGATTGCTCCCGATTTGTTAGCGAAAATTTTCGAACCCTTCTTTACCACCAAAGATAACGGTCGCGGGGTTGGGCTGGGATTAGCGATCAGCCGTGGCATCGTAGAGCGCCATCGCGGACGGATCGAAGTGCAATCGGAACTGAATAAGGGAACGACTTTCACGATTACGCTGCCGGCATCGCCCGACGAGGCGTCTTTTGCTGGAGCCGGCATTCAGACCGTAGCAACAAAGCGAGGTGATTGATGTGAGCACACATGGCAACCTGCTGATCGTCGACGACGAACTGAGCGTGCGCGATTCGTTGAGCAAGTGGTTCCGCGAAGAAGGCTACGAAATCGGCATGGCGGAAAATGCCAATGATGCCCTCACACGCATGGCCGAGCAGAAGTGGGACGCGGCCTTCGTGGACATCAAAATGCACGGCACCGACGGCATCGAATTGCAGCGCAAGATGCATGAGATCGATCCCACCATGGTCGTCATCATTATGACCGGCTACGCTTCGGTCGAAACTGCAGTAACAGCGCTGAAAAACGGCGCTTACGATTACGTGACCAAACCGCTCGATCCCGATGACATTTCGCATTTGCTGGAAAAAGCTCTCGCTCACAAGCGCGCGGAGCAGGAAAACATTCGCCTTCGAGAGACAGTCGCCGAAGTGTCGCGCCCGGAAGAGATGGTTGGCCAAAGCGCGGCCATGAGGAAGGTATTCGACGCGATTGAAACCGTCGCTCCCACCGATGCCAGCGTTTTGATCACCGGCGAAAGCGGCACGGGCAAGGAGCTCGTCGTGCGCGCGATTCATGCCGCGAGCCCGCGGCGTTTCCATCCTCTGGTGGTCATTCACTGCGGTGCGCTCACCGAGACGCTCCTCGAAAGCGAACTCTTCGGCCACGAAAAGGGCGCGTTCACCGGCGCGCAGTATCGCAAGAAAGGAAAGTTTGAAATCGCCGAAGGCGGCACGGTCTTTCTTGACGAAATCGGCGATATCACCTTGAAGACGCAGAGCGATCTGCTGCGCGTGCTTCAAGAACGCGAAATCACTCGCGTCGGCGGCAATCAGATCATAAAGGTCGATTTCCGCTGCATCGCGGCCACAAACAAAGATCTGGAAAAGTTGATCGATGAGGGCAAGTTCCGCCCGGACCTGTTTTATCGCCTCAACGTTTTTCGCATCGAAATGCCTCCGCTGCGAGAGCGGCCGGAGGACATTTCTCTTCTCGTCGATCATTTCGTCCGCAAATTTTCTCTGGCCATGAACAAGCGGATCAATCGGATTTCTGCCGGCGCAATGGAGCAATTGCTGCGTCAGGCGTGGCCCGGCAATGTGCGCGAGGTCGAAAATGCTGTCGAGCGCGCCATGGTCGTGGGGCAGGAGCCGGAATTGCGGGAACAGGATTTCATTTTGAAGCCGGCTCCAGTTGCCAACGGCCAGGGGAAATCGCTCGAGGATATCGAACGCGCCCACATTCTGCGAGTGCTGGCCGAGTGTGGCGGCAATCAAAGCCATGCGGCAGAGGTGCTCGACATTGACCGCGTCACCCTTTATCACAAGCTGAAAAAATATGGCTGGAGTCGCACTCCTTTAAAGCCCGATGAAGTTGCCCGATGAAGGCACGCGATGAAGCTGCTGCAACTGTTGCCGGTCGGGAATGTGGATCAGGGGTTGCTGCGCGATCTTTGCCCTGCCCTCGAACAAACGTTCCGTGTCCCATGCAAGGTTCTTGAGCTCCGCCTCGATCCGGAGTTTGCTTTACACGGCGAACGCCAGCAATACCACTCCTCACAAATTCTGCAGCGCATGCAGAGTCACGTATCGCATGAAACCTGGCGAATGCTCGGCGTCGCGGCCGTCGATCTGTACATCCCGATTCTTACTTTTGTTTTCGGAGAGGCGCAGATGCGTGGCCCCACGGCCGTGATGTCAGCACATCGTTTGCGGCAGGAGTTCTACGGCCTTGCGTCCGATAAAGAGTTGCTGCGTGAACGCCTCCTGAAAGAAGCCATTCACGAACTCGGACACACGCTCACCTTGACTCACTGTGACGACTACAATTGCGCGATGGCTCCCTCGCATGCCGTGGAGTGGATCGATCTGAAGGGAAGCGGGCTGTGCAAATCGTGCCACGCCGCAGCTCTCCGCACCGGCCGTCCGATCGAGAATGTCAGCCGTTAGGTTTCTCACATGGTGAAGACGAATCGGGTGGAAAAATCCAGTGAGGAGATCGTCATAAATTCTCCTTCATTCTCCTTGGCCTCCTGGAAATCCCTGCAGTCGGCAACCAGAAAAACGCGGCGCCCGGATTCTAAATCCGGGCGCCGCTTGTGGCCCTTGCGAGCGCGTGCTCTCGCACGCCAGTTGCTTATGACAGGAAGAAGGTTTTCGCCAGCTCTACCCACTCCGCATCCGGGATGTGTGCGGTCAGATCGTTCATTGCCACGCCGCCATCCTGCGCCAGCGCTCCCACGGCCAGGGGAATGCGCTGCTGCAACCGGTTCGAAGCTTCCTCCGTCCACCAGCGCGCGAGCGAGCCGCCGATCAGATTACGGAAGTTGGTCTTCGCATCGGGCGCTTGCACGGTGAGCAACCATCCGTCGCCGTAAGGATCGTTCAGGGCGAGCTTTGGATTCTGCGCGACAAACTCATTGATGTCAGCCACCGTTCCCTCGATGGGCGAAACCATGTCGACCGCAGTGCCATCGCGATGGATTGTGCACATCTTCTGGCCCTGCCGGATCCACTGTCCGCGTTGCGGCAGGGTGAAGCTTTCCACCGTACCCGTTAGCTTGGTCGCGAAATCATCCATGCCGACACGCACCAGGTTGGGGCTCTCCTGCAGCGCCCAGGTGTGGCCGGGATGATAGCGCAAATTCTCCGGAACCTGAAACCCGGCTACCAGCGCGGGCTGAAGGCGCGGCCGAGTTTCCGCGGCCGCGGTGGCCTCGAGTACAGGCCGGACAACTTGGTTGCGAGTGCGAAAATAATCGATCAGTAAGAATGCGATGAATGTGAAAAGAACCAGTAGGACTGTCATAAGTCACCTCGTTCAAGGGCCGTCTAGCGATCCACTTGACACTTTCTCTAAAAGCAATCGCTATGCCAATGCCAAGTTTCACGCGGCAACCCGCATGAATACTCGCGATTTCGCGTGGAATGAAACAGTTAGCAACACCTGTGATTTTATTCAACAATTACGGAGATGATTTTCGCAGCACGGTCGTGCTGCGAATCGCTACATTGAAAAATTGATTCTGCCGCTGCGGGGCAAAGGTTGCGGAGATCGCGTTTTGAAATCATCCACTTAGACGAGCACAATTCACTGTTGCAGCCCGCAACAGCGCGAGTTGTAGATCGCAACACGCAATCTCGCTTCACTTCACGTATTTCGGTCCGGCCGGCGTGTCCCACGGATCGTAACCAAGCGCAAAGCGGATTCGCTGCTGGATTGTCGGATGATCGTAAGACCAGAAAACGAGCACCGGATTCGGTGTTGGATAGTCGTAACTTTTCTCGCCCAGTTTCTGGAACGCGGCCGCAGCTACTTGCTGGTTCTCCGGAAACAGGCCGTGCGTCACTTCCAGTCCGTAGATATCTGCCTGGTGCTCCAGATGGCGGCTGAAGGCGCTATTCACCGGCTCAGAGACCAGCGCCAGCAAAGTTAGCGCCAGCAAGAATGCCGGCAATGCCGCAAGATCCGTAATCTCGCGAATCCGCCACTTCTCGCCCCATCGCGCCAGCATTGCGATCACGATTCTCCGCCCCAGCCAGAATCCGATGAATGAAATCGCGGCAAAGAATGCCAGCCCCTTGTAAATATGATTGAGAACGTAATGCCCCATCTCGTGGCCGAAGACAAAAAGAATCTCCGGCGTCGTCATGTCGCGGGCAGTGTTATCCCAAACCACCACGCGTTTGGTGGCGCCGATTCCCGTGACATAGGCGTTGTACGTGGTAACTTTCTCGCTGGCCTTCA
>JASHTD010000243.1 GCA_030040725.1 Candidatus Sulfotelmatobacter sp.
CCGCCGCAGCGGAGTTCCAAAAGATCCTCGATCATCGAGGTCTTGTAGGTATGGGTTCGCAGGGAGCTCTGGCGCACCTCGGACTTGCCCGTGCCTACGTCATTGAAGGTGACAGCGCGAAGGCGAAGACGGCGTACCAGGATTTTTTAACCCTCTGGAAAGACGCCGATCCAGAGATTCCCATTCTGAAGCAAGCCAAAGCAGAGTACGCGAAATTGCAATGAGCGGAACTAAGCTGCCGGAGTAGGGGTTTTGTTAGAAGCTCTTAATATGTCGTTCCGCAAGGTGCTATGTACCTTCGATATCAATTTCTGAGGGAGTCAATTGCGCGAAGTGGATTGTCGAGATGGTTCAAGTCTGAGAATCTCTCGTTGGAAACATTCGACCACGGGTTTCTGCGGAACGAGGGAACATTTCTCACCAAATGCAAATAGCACAAAGTGAACGACGTCGGCGGGATCGGTATCCAGTCAACATCCGCGCAAAAATAACGTCAGCTGCGGCGATAAAACTTTCTGCTTTTGGGGAGAAGCGACTGACTTGAGTCGTGGTGGTCTAAAGCTGTTCATGCCTCGCAATGTGGAAGCAAGCACGATTTTGCTGATGGAACTTACCTTTCCGTATAACGCACGGTCTCTGGCACTTCGTGGGATGATTAGAAATCGAGCTGGATTCAGATACGGAATCGAGTTCATACGCATCACGACGTATGAACAAGAAGTAATTGACCTAACTTGTAAGGCCCTTCACTTGTTGCAGTAACTGGAACAGTGTTTAGAACCTCACAAGCTGTACGGCTATTCGTCCAATCGGACGTCGAACGGAGCGTAAAACGCCTGCGTCACCATCGGCGTCCAAGAGTGATCCTCCCACTCGGGGCGTTTATTGAGATGGGATGTTACGGGATTGGAGGTTAAGAACATCGTGCAAGAACTGCCAGGTGCTCTCCAGTTGGACTTTCTTCAGAACGCCCCTTGTGGGTTTCACGCTCTGAGCCGGGATGGCACATTCCTCCACATCAACGAAACCGAACTCAGGTGGCTCGGCTACAGTCGCGAGGAGATAGTCCATCGCATGCGGCTGATCGACATTCTTACAACGGAGGGCCGTCAAGCGTTCGATAAGAACTTCCCTCGCCTTGTCGCGGGAAGCATCTTACGTGACTTGGAGATCGACCTCATCCGCAAGGATGGTAGCCCCCTGCCCGTTCAGCTCAGCGCCACTGCTCTTTTGGACGCGAGTCGTAATTTTGTCATGAGCCGGTTCGTCCTACTCAACCTGAGCGATCGCAAGCGGGCGGAGAACGAAGTGCGAAGCCAAGAACTTCGCTACCGATTGCTGTTTGAGAACAGCATGGACGCAATTTTTCTTACCGCTCCTGATGGTCGAATTTTCGACGCCAATCCAAGCGCCTGTTCCATGTTCGGGCGCACTCGCGACGAGATTACAGCGGCGGGTCGAGAGGTCGAGATGAGCTCATGGACATGTGCGATCCGAATATGGCTCGCTTGTTGGAAGAACGACAGCGTACGGGCAAAACCCATGGAGAATTGACCGCCCAGCGGCCTGATGGAAGTCATTTTCCGGTCGAAATCTCCTCGGCGATTTTTCGCGATGCGTGCGGACACAAGTCAACCTGCCTTATCGTCAGAGATATCAGCCGTAGAAAAGAGCATGAGATGGATCGGGAGCGACTCATCCAAGAGCTTCAGGACGCGGCGGGCAAAGTGAAGGTGCTAAGCGGGTTATTGTCGATCTGCGCCTCATGCAAGAGAATTCGCGATGAACAAGGACGCTGGCAAACTCTGGAGGTCTATATCCGCGATCGATCTACCGTTGACTTCAGCCACGCGCTCTGCTCGGAGTGTATCAAGAGGCTCTACCCGGAACATAAACCCTATTCTTAAATTGATTTCTTCGACCAAGAGTTTCTTCGGTCAAGTCATTTGCCGAAACATCGGCATACTCATAAATCCGGCTCAAGAAGTGTAGAAGGCCTGTCTAGGACGCTCAGACCACATATCACGTGCTGACACGCGTGAGCCTATCTATTTCAGCACTCAACGCTTCTGCCCTGGATACATTCTCGCTGACGGCGCTAGCCCTGAATTCGCGCTGGTCCAGGCCGCCGCCGGCGACTTTTATGGATCAATTGTTGGGGGCAATGGAGGAAACAATCAATATGGCATCACGCTCTTCCGCCTTACACCGGCGGGCAAGCTGACCATGCTGTACACCTTCAAGAGCCTCTATCAGGATCCCGAGCCGCTGTTCGAGGCAACCACCGGAACCTTCTATGGGGTAACGGCGGAGGGCGGGAGCAACAACAGCTGCGAACGCCTATTCTGTGGCATCGTCTTCAGCTTGGATATGGGGTTGGGCCCGTTCGTCGAAACCCTGCCCACTTTCGGCGAAGCGGCAGCAATCATCAACATCCTGGAGACCAATCTGGACGGGCCGCCAGCGTCACCTTTAACGCCGTTCCGGCGGAATTCACAATAGTGTCGAAGACCGACATCTTGGCCACTGTCCCAGCGGGGGCGACCAGCGGGTACGTAACTGTCATCACGCCGACTGCAACGCTGAAGAGCAACCAGCAATTCAGGGTCGCCCCGTAGCATCAACACCGAATACCAAGCCGCTTCCAATTCTTCCAATGGAGGCGGCTTTTCATTTCGGGAGGGTTCTTTTCAGAGGTTCCTAGGAAGCGACGGTTGCTCATCCTCCGGAGGAATTGCTGGCGATAAATCCGGATTACACTCAAAATGCCCTCGGCAGGGGATTTGAGTGCTGATGCCTGATTACAGAAGTTAAAACAGGGATTGTGCGCGGCAAATCGCGCGGTACCCTCGGCTCACTCCTCACCCTGATCTGTGATGTCTGTCCTTGTGGGCTGTAACAAACGTGAACTAGCGTCGAGTTGACGTTCCGAGCCGCCTCCTATTCGCAATTTCCGAATCGGCCCCGCAAGACCCCAAGTCAAGGCCACTCGAACCTCATGCTATGTGAGAGGACGGAGAATATGAAGAGCACAAAAATTGCACTGGGACTCGTACTGTTCGTTGCTGCAGCAACGATGACTGCACCTGCGCAGACGCAGGTATTTGTACCGGGGAATGCGTCGGGATGGTTTGGTAACTCGGTGGACCTGCTGGTGCCACTCGTACCGGCCATCGCGGTTAGCGGGCCCGCAACGATTACCGTCACTTATGTCAGCGGCACAGTGAACTGGGGCGACGGGGATGTCGGGCCGAACGGTGGGCCCTACACCAATAGCGGAGGTTTTCAGTTCCCCCTTCAGGAAGCCAAGGGCGTCGCCTCACCAAGACAGATAGGAAATATCGCCGCTCTGATCGGTGTCTTTGTCCCTCAGTCGAGGGTTAATGCTTCAGGCTTCACCGCGATCGACGGTACCAAGAATGCGACGCGGGTTGGCATCATGCCTAACGGGCTCTTTTTTGTCGGCGAGGGCACAACCCTCACTGTGACGGGGGCCGGGACGCTCTTCCTGGGCATCAATGACACTTTAACGGGCGACAATAGCGGAGGCTTCACGGTGACGGTCAGCGCCCAGTGACGTTAGTCGGGACGCATTACGGTTACCCAGTATCACCTAAGAACAATTCGGAAGGACAACCACAAAGCCGCCTTAAAATGGCGTAGTTGGCGAAAAATCCCAATTACACTCATCATCGGGGGAGCAAAAAAGCTTCCTCATTGCTCGCGTTCTCTCCTCGCCGGAGCGACCACCCAAACGTACTCCATAACATCGTGCCCAGTATTAGTGACGTTGTGCCTCGTTGCAGGAGGTATGTAGGCCAACGTCATCTCCTTGAGCGGCACGTCTGGATGGCCCTCAATGTTCGCAATACCATTGCCGTGCAGGATTACGAGAGCTTCTTCGTTTCCTGAGGTCGAGTGCCAGCCCACGCTTTCTCCCTGTTTCAGCTTGACCGAACCGCCTCTCATTCCGCTGGTTTGAGGTTCTCCTTTGAGCATTGGGCAGTCTCCGCCAGAGCAATCCAAGGGGAACGTCGTTGGCCCGAGATGTGTCCGCTCCTGTGCCGCGATGTTTCCGAACATGAAGACAGAAATGAGGGCGACGATCACTTTCAAGGTTGTCATGAGCACCAGCTTAACAGCAGATCTTCTTTGCGGAAAATCGGGCAGTCCGGCTGGCGAAATATCCCGATTACACTCAAAATGCAATGAGTGCTAACGTGGGAAAATCGGTTTGTATTCTTCCGCTCACGGTTCGGCCTTGGAGGTGTACAATGCTTACAATCGTTACAAAGGAGGATTCCATGAAGCCGGCCCGTTCGATGGTGCTCAGTATGAGATTACCCGTGGAAAGCGGAAAACGCTTGAAGCGCATTGCGAATCGGCACGGGTGGACACCGAGTGATGCGAGTGCGCGCCTTCTGGAAGAAGGATTGAGGCGATCGGAGTTTGCCTTCTTGGATTTTCGCGATTCGCCGATCGGCAGACAAGCCTATATCCAAGGAAGCACCCTCGCAATTTGGGAGGTCCTACTGCTTCTTCGCAGCTATAACGGAAATGTCACAGCTGTAGCCAAGCATCTAGAGTGGCCCGAATCGAAAATTCGTGCGGCCCTTAACTACGCGGAAGCGTTTCCCGAAGAAGTGAATGAAGCGATAGCGGAGAACGATTCAACCACTTTCGACGATGTAAAACGTATGCTTCCCCAAGGGATCGAGTTTGCCGCCAGAAAGACAAAGCGGAGCTAAGAATGCTCAGGTTGCTTCTGGACGAGCATATCGCCCCGGCGGTAGCGAAAGGCGTTCAACGTCGGAGTCGAGCGCTAGTGATACACACGATGGCCCAGTGGGAGGGCGGGGACTTTCTTGGGGAGGATGACTCTGTTTGCTTATTGGAAGCGGCAAAGCAGCACTTGACTCTAGTCACCTATGACCGTAGGACGATTCCTCCGTTGCTGAAACTATGGGCAGAAGCTGGGCGATCTCATGGTGGCGTGATCTTTGTCGATGAAAAGACCATCGCTCCATCGGATGTTGGAGGGCTTGACCGCGCTCTGACTTCGCTGATCGCCGAAACCGGTGAAACGGACTGGACCGATCAAGTGTGCTTTCTTCGGACTCGGCGCTAACGGGCACTGTGACCGTGCAAAGCGAGCCTTGGGAGGTTGTTCTCCCGAGTCCCCCGTCACGCAGACACTTGGCCCAACCACTCGGGAGTGAGCAACGGCTCCAATAGCGAACTGTCTCTTTTAGCAAGTTGAATGCAGCCCGGGCATTGAGGAGGATGCGCGCGTTGCCTGGGTTCGCATTACTGCTTTTTTTTCTTAGCCTTCCCCCATCTGGCCTGAGCGGCGGTCAAGGTCAGCCACATCGTCTTCAACGAGGCTTCCCTGCTTCGGTTCGACGGATCGAGTTCACTGTAGCGGGATGCGATAAAGGTTCCGGTGGGAGGTTCCCTTGCTATAAGTGTAGTGGGAGCTGTCGGGCCCCGGAACCACGTTTCCCTCCAGCACCTGCATAGCCGCGGCACGCAACTCCTTCTCGGATTGAAATCCTGACTTGGGAAGTTTCGGGAGATCGCTGCCGTGAGGGATTGGAACTACATACGTCTGCGCGTTGCCCGTAAATGAGTGCTGGAAAAAGTACATTACCTTGCCGTCGGGAGCCCAACTGACCGAACACCAACCTGAGCAAAGAGGAATCCAGGGACCGCCGGTTACCGGCACTGCCTCAGCGTCCACCCGGTTGTCTTCCCGGTCGAGTGTGCGATAGACAGCAACGTAGCGCTCATCCGAAGAAATTCCAAAGGCATGGTCGATGGGTTCGGAGATGACTTTTTCTTCCTGTGTGCCATCACTCTTCATGCGGTATAGGTAGGAATGTCCGCTCTCGGAAGCCACATAATAGATGCGCCCGGAGGGCGCGTATTGGGGGACAAATTGCCGATCTCCCGTGCGGATTTGGCGCGGAGCGAAGCGATGTTCAGTGGAAGACAGCCAGAGATGATGCTGCCCGTTGGCGTCAATCGTCTCGAAGACGACTTGCCTTGCGTCCGGCGAGATAGCGAAATACACGGCGGCAATCCCAGGTAACACTCTGGAAGCCTGACCGGTGGCAAGATCGGAGACCCAGAGTTCGGCTCCGGTATTGGATTGTGCGGACTGTTGGGAGTTCAGCGCCTGGAGATAGAACACGCTCTTGCCGTCCAGGGAGAACCTTGGAGTATGACAATAACCTTGAGAAGAAATTTGGCGATCGCCTTCCTGGTCGTGCAGCCAAATACTTCTTTCGGAGGTGCCGACAGAGGTAACCAGGGACTTGCCGTCTGAAGCCATAGCGATCCCCTGTTCATCACCAAGACTGGCTGTGAGTTGCTGAGGTTCACCGTCGGGAAAGGCCTGGCGCCAGATGTGATAACCCTTGCCACCTGCATCGGAA
>JASHTD010000244.1 GCA_030040725.1 Candidatus Sulfotelmatobacter sp.
GTTCAGCAACGAATGTGGATGTGTACAGGCATGACTACTGCAACCACCGGTAAAGAGCAGCCCGTGTTCGCCGAAAGGAGTTAACAATGACGCTGCCTCGATTCGCAGCAGAAGCTTCGCTGTACAGGACAGACCGTTCGTATTACGGACACACTACGGCGTCGCCGGCCGGTGGCGAGCATGGAATGGTTACTCCCCAGCAAGGCCCCGGCTGCACCGTCCTGTGCTCAACCTGGAGTGATTGCAACACGAAGTGTGGCGCATGGCCGCCCGGCTTGAGCAACTACAACTGCTGGCTCGACTGCCTCGAGTCGACAGTTGATTGCCTTAACGGGTCGACTTGCAATCCAGGCCGGCCAGGCCCGCCTCGCGCAACGCAGTGCACCAGCACCCAGCGGTGCTGCGGTTCGTATAACAGCCAGGGGTTGTGCGTTGGAACCTGCTGGGCAAGCAACCGACCTTGTCCATAACCTTACCAGGCCAAGAAAAACGAGGAGATACCAATGAACATGCCAGGATTTACTGCCGAACTAGCCACACAAAAGTCGTGGCATTTCTATGCGACGCTTAGCCTTTCAAATCGGGGATCCTCCCACGCCAGTCCAGCCGCATTATCGGGGAAGTGTGGTCGAGGCACCGAAACGTCGGGCTGTCCTTCCGGGTATTGGTGTTCAGAGCCGGGCTTCTATCCGCATTGCCATTGCCTCGAGTGCACCCCGACGAGATTCGGTATTGGGACAACCGTAAGTGGCAATACGCAAATCATTTTACCCGGCGCCGAGTAGCAAGAATAGTTCCGGTTGCAACCCGGCGCGACGAGGAGGATGCCACAAATGAACCGTCGATAGCGCGTTCCGAGCGGCCGCTAGTGGCCCAGATCAGGTCTGCGTTATCAATGCCGGGATTCGAATTCGAATACAACCGCGAACAATGGCGGTCGTCAATTCTTTCGAAAGGAGTGACTATTATCATGAGTGTCCAAGCAGTGGCTGTGTTCGACAACTGGAGGGAAACGATTGTCAAGGGTCCCATCGTGATTACCTTCACCGCCGATGGCGCAACCATAGTGATCGGAGACAATTTCCTAAATGATGAGGTCTTGCGGTCGCGCATTGGATCGGAAATCCTGAACTCCACTGCCGCTCTGTTCGAACCAACAGTGAGAGAACAGGTATTGGCTCTCGCTCGGGCTACTTCTAACCGAGCCGCGGCCTGATTGACTCGCTCGGCGATCCCGATCTTCCCGAACGAGATGGGATCAACTCCTTATCGGCAAAGCTCCGGTCAGCGAGGATTCAAGCGGATCTTATTTAGGAGAGGAGATACCAATGAACATGCCAGGATTCACTGCTGAGATTTCGCTCACCAGGACGACTCAGCATCCCGCTCTCCGCCGCATTCACTCGCGACGGGGCAACGGCGTCGAGCCCCAGGGCCTGCGGTGCATCATTGATCAGGATGGAACCGCTGCCAGCGGGCACGTTGTTTTCTCTTGTGTCCTCGACCAGGACGGCGTGGAAATATATCCCCCAAGAAAGGTCTTGATGTAAAGAAGTGGTTGCTGGACAAGCGCTTTCCCCCATCAATAATGCAGACTTGGCCACTCTGGCTATCTTTTCGCTTGAGTGGGATCTCAGGACGAATATGAAACGGTGAGACCAGGAAATATGCGGAGGGCGGAGGATACTAAATGTCCATGCCAGGGTTTCACGCGGAAGCAGCGGTTCGCAGGAGCACCTTTCATTACGTGTCCGCGTTCTCTGCGTACAGGCCTTTTCCCCAGCGTCTGATTGCGGAGTTGGGCGGCGGAGGTGGAGAAGGAGAGCCAGGATGCTACCCGTGGGCAAGGTGCGTGCCCGATAAGTTCTCGCCGACGGGTTGCATGTTGATTGGCCAGGATGCGTACTGTCACCCCATCGGACGGCCTTGTTCCGGTTGCTCCTGTCCTCTCGGGCTTACCAACTGCACGATCGGTTGCACCGATTTAAAGACCGACGCGGACAATTGTGGAGCCTGTGGACATACATGCGCCGTGGGCCAAACTTGCCTGAACGGCACCTGCGGCACTTGCCCGCCGGGTTCTATTAACTGCAACGGCAACTGCGTGAATCCAGAAAACGATCAGAACAACTGCGGGGCCTGCAACAACACCTGCACCGCAGGTCAGACGTGCCAAAACGGCCACTGCCTCTGTCCGGATGGCCTGCCGCTCGGGACCAACTCTAACTGTGGGAGCTGCGGCACGATGTGCTCGAGTGGGATATGCTGTGCCGGCACGTGCGGCGTGGGGTGTCCCAATGGTTCGTGTTGCCA
Source organism: Candidatus Sulfotelmatobacter sp. (assembly GCA_030040725.1). Classification (GTDB taxonomy): domain Bacteria; phylum Acidobacteriota; class Terriglobia; order Terriglobales; family Acidobacteriaceae; genus Sulfotelmatobacter. The sequence goes on from JASHTD010000244.1 coordinate 2,314, forward strand.
GGGAGCGGGTTCGGTCTGTTGTCCCGATGGGGTGAGTTGTTGCTCGCCGCCGTTCACGACATGCATATCGGTGCCCTTCCTCGGAACGAGGTGTATCTAAGCAGAGTCCGCGAGATAGCCGCTGCACCTTTCGGCTTTCTTAATGAGGAGAAGACATGAGACTGCCGGGATTTACTGCGGAAGCGTCGGCGCCAACCTTTTCATCCTTTCGCGGTGCTTCGGTTCAAACACTGGCATCCGAGGGCGTCGTCACTATGGCAGCATGTCCGCTCGGAACTCGAGAGACATGTGAAACCACTACCACCACGACTTGCAATTGCATTCCCGTAACCACGTGCATCCACCCAATTGCCCGCAGCTGTGACGAACTGAACTGCGCGCCGGAAACTCCGTGCTGCCCTTGGTGCCCGCGTTGCATGACTCAGACCGAATGCAGCATGTATGCACCTGCATGAGGGAGGAACACCCAAGAGGAGCCGACCGCTCCAAGTAACTCAACCATCTTTCAAAGAGAGGAGAAAAAATGAATATCCCAGGATTTACCGCAGAAGCGTCACTCGCCAGCACCGAACATGATTATTTTCGTCCGCATAATGCACGCGAGCGTTCTGGAACCGTCGTTGCACAGCTTCTT